>JBDTVB010000403.1:0-2869 GCA_040007415.1 Anaerolineaceae bacterium | reverse complement strand
TCCCCGCGTCGGCAAAGCACTGTGCCATCGCAAGGCCCAGCCCGCTTGCACCGCAGTGATCACTGCAACCCGGCCCTCAAACTCGTCCATCTTCACACCTTCGTTCAGGGGGCGAGTATACGGGCGGCGACAGGCAGACGCAGCCGTCGGACCGGAGCTGAGCCCGCGACCACCACGCCTCCGAGTTGCCGCAACAGGCTAGATGCCTGCGGCAGCCAGCGAAACGTGCATACGAAACGAGATGGCAGCCACCGGTTAGCTGGCTGCTGCCTTCTTCTCAGCCTTCTTCGCCTGCTTCTCTTTGGTGGTCACCTTGGGTTTGTTCTTCTTTCCTGGCTTCTCTTGGCCTTTAGCCACTGGGCCCTCCCGACCGCGCACTAGGCGGCGTCAGATAATCCAATCTAGCGGCCGTGGCTCAGATCCGCCACTGAGGGCGTGCTGTGCATCGGCGCGCCGGTCCTAGGCGGGACGCACCGGTGCATCACCGAGCAGCGATTCCGGCAGATCAACGAGCTTCGCGCGAACGTATTCACCGAGACTCTTTGCCTGTGGGTCCATCCGCGATGACGATGCGACGCCCTCGCCGAGCAGGCCCACGACGACGAAGTTCACGGCGCGGAGGTTCGGGAGCTCATAGCGCCGAACTTCCAGCGATTGAGCTTCGGAGACCAGCTGCTTGAAGCGTTCGACCGTCAGGTAGTCCCTCAGCCAGGCGTATGCGGCATCGCTACGCGCCCACAACCCCACGTTCGCGTTTCCGCCCTTGTCACCGGAGCGGGCGCCGATGATCGTCCCAAGCGCAAGCCGTTTGGTGGGCCCGGTCGGAGATGCAGGGAAACTGAACGTCTGCGCGTCGATCACGGTAGCCTCAAATTGACCGCCGTGGGGCACCGGAATGCGGGTTCCATCGGGGCCGACAACGACTTCGTCTACTGCGTCGATCGGCACGAGGGCCGGCCAGTAGACGGCGTAGTCCTCATCGCCGCCGGGCCGGCCTGTGCCGTAGAAGCCCGGGTAGCTCGCCAGGGCCATCTCAATGACAGCGCTTGAGAACGCCCGCCCGACCTTTTTCGCGTCTTTGTCCTTCACCGTGATGCGCAGAGTCGCCGTCGCCATCTCGTTCGATTCCGGGTCTGCGTGGTCAGAGCGGATGAGTTGCTCGGTGACGTCCTCGAACGCGTCGCGTCCGCCGATCTGGGCGAAGAGGGTGTCCGAAGCCAATTTGGCCTTGTCCTCGATATCCATGCCGGTCAGCGCGAAGGTCATGGAGTTTCGGAAGCCACCGAGGTAGTTGATGCAGACCTTCGTCGTCTCTGGGGCCGGTTCGCCGCGTACCCCGCTGATGACGACCCGGTCCGGCGCTTCTTGTGCCAGGGAGATGGTGTCGAAGCGCGCCACGACGTCCGGATTCAGGTACCGCTCGCTCCCGATCTCGTAGAGGATCTGCGCCGAAACGGTGCCGACAGAGACGAGCCCGTCCGTGCCCGGATGCTTGGTGATGACGCACGAGCCGTCCGCACGCAGCTCCGCGATGGGGAAGCCTGGATGGCGGAGGCTCGGCACTTCCTGGAAGAAGGCGTAGTTTCCGCCGGTGCACTGGGCCCCGCATTCGATGACGTGCCCGGCCACGACAGCGCCGGCGAGGCGATCCCAGTCGTCTCGGCGCCAGCCGAAATGCCAGGCGGCCGGCCCAACAACGACCGAGGCATCGGTGACGCGCGGGCAGACGACCACGTCGGCGCCAGTCTTGAGCGCTTCGACGATCCCCCAGGCGCCGAGATACGCGTTAGCGGCGACCGGCTCGACTCCTGCTTCGCCAAGAGTTCGGCCGGTGTCCAGGTTGGCGAATGTCTCGCCACGGCGTTGCAGGACCGGGATCTTCGCGAGAATGTCGTCGCCTTCGATGTGTGCGATCTTCGCCGGCAGGCCGAGTCGATCGGCCATCTCCCGAAGTTTCGCCGCAAGCCCGGCCGGGTTGAGCCCTCCAGCGTTCGTCACTACCTTGATGCCTTTGTCCAGGCACATCCCGAGTACTTCTTCCATCTGGCGGAGGTAGGTCATCGCGTAGCCGGTGGCGGGGTCGCGCCGCTGATTCTTCCAGAGGATCAGCAGCGTCAGTTCAGCCAGGTAGTCGCCGGTCAGAAAGTCGATCGGCCCGCCTTCCACCATTTCGCGGGCGGCGGAGATGCGGTCGCCGTAGAAGCCGGAGCAGTTGGCGATGCGAAGGACCGGCGAAGGGGAGGTCACGACACGCCCTCCTGCCATGCTGGCGGCCGCTTCTCAGCGAAGGCCGTCATCCCTTCGCGAGCCTCTGCCGAGGCGAAGAACACGGCGGAACGCGCTGCCATCTCATCGAACGCGGCGTCCATCTCCATCCCGGGGACGTCGCGTACGAGTTGCTTGGCTCCGCCCAACGCTCGGGGTGCACCCTTGAGGACCGCAGCGAGGTACCGTTCGACGGCGGCATCGAGACCGTCGGCGGGGGCGCACCCGTTGAGCAGCCCGATTTCAGTCGCACGTTGGGCGGTGAATACTTCGCCCGTAAGGAACAGCTCCATCGATCGGCTCTCCCCGAGCTTCCGCACCAGTAGCACCGAGATGATCGCTGGAATAACCCCAATCCGGACTTCGCTCACCGCGAACGTCGCGGAGTCGCCCGCGACGGCGATATCGCAGGCAGCGATCAGGCCAAGGCCACCGGCGCGCGCCGAGCCGTTTATCCGGCCAATCACAGGCTTGGGCGACCGCCAGAGGGCCTTGAGAATCGGGACAAGCCCGCCTGGCCCCGTCTGCCCCGTGGCCTGCGTCTCGTTCGCTAAGCGTTGCTCCTTGAGGTCGGCGCCCGAGCAGAAGACCGTTCCGGTGCCGG
>JBDTVB010000402.1:0-2881 GCA_040007415.1 Anaerolineaceae bacterium | reverse complement strand
CCATGATCGTGTCGCCAGGCTTCACAAAGGCGAGGTAGGCGGCCATGTTCGCTTCGGCGCCGCTCGTTGGCTGGACGTTGGCGTGTTCGGCCCCGAAGAGCTCCTTCGCCCGATCGATGGCCAGCTGTTCGAGACGGTCGCTGTGGACATTGCCCGCGTAATAACGCTTGCCGGGGTAGCCCTCCGCGTACTTATTGGTGAAGACGGAGCCGGTGGCTTCGAGCACCGCGGATGAGGCGTAGTTCTCGCTCGCGATCATCTCCAGCGTCTCAACCTGCCGTACGCGCTCATCGGCGATGATCGTGGCGACCGCCGGGTCGCGGTCTTGAAGTGCAGACATGGGCCCTCCGCTGTGAAACAACCGCCTGGGATGGAGTTGAGGTTAGCAGAGGGCCGGGTTGCGAACAGGTGACGCGGCCCCAGCCTCTGGCGATACCGAAAGCCGTCGCTTCCCGTAGACTCCCGATATGCTGGAACTGACACAGCGCCTGATGCGGGCAGCGGAGGGGGGCGAGCCGATCGTGCTCGCCTCCGTGCTCGAATCGGGCCCTCTGAAGCTAGAGCCTGGGAGCCGGATGCTTACCGAGCGCACGGGTGTCCGAATGGGCTCGCTCGGCGACGAACATCTCGACGAGCTGGTCTCCGCCTATGCTGCGGCTGCGTTCGAGCGCCACGCCGCCGAGACGCTCTACCTCGGCAAGAACGGCCTGACGACGCGGACCGTTGCCGGGGCAACGTCGGTCTACCTGGAAGTTGTGGAATCGAAGCCGGTCTTCCTGGTGGTAGGTGCCGGGCACATCGGGCGGTCACTGGCAAAGCTGGCGGATTTCCTGGACTTCCACGTGGCCGTGCTCGATGACCGCGAGGACTTTGCCAACGCGGAACGTCTTCCTGAAGCAGACGAAATCATCTGCGACGAGTACGAGCCAGCGATCGACCGTTTCGCAATCGATGCGAACACGACAATCGTGATGGTCACGCGCGGGCACAAACAGGACGAACTGGCGTTGCGGCACTGTATTGGGCGCGGGGCGGGCTACCTGGGGATGATCGGTTCGAAGCGCCGCACGTCGGCAGTCCTCGAACACCTGCGGGCGGAAGGCTTCGCGCCGGAGGAGCTGGCCAAAGTACGCACGCCGATCGGGCTGGATATCGGCGCCGAAACACCGGAAGAGATCGCCATCAGCATCATGGCCGAGGTTATCTTGCGCCGTCGTGGTGGCAGCGGTAGCCCCATGTACCGCCGCCGCGGTGGCGGCAGTCCAGCTTCGTAGGACCAGCGGCTCGTGCGACCGGACCGCATTCGAGGCTATTTCGAGCGGTAGGGTAAGATAGGCACGTGGATGGATTCACGGTTTCTGATGTCCCGGCGTTGCGTTCGCCGATTGTCGTTATGGCGTTCACCGGCTGGAGCGATACCGGCACGGTGACCACCGACACGGCGCAACGCCTGATCGACGGCTACAAAGCCGAGCGCTTCATTACAGTTGATGCGGAAGACTACTTCGACTTCACCGAAACCCGGCCGATGGTGGAGATGGACCCGTTCGGCGGGCGTCACATCAAGTGGCCGCGGAACGAGGCATTCGCCGCACAAGTCCCCGGCGCGGACCATGACATCATCATCGTCATCGGCACCGAGCCCAACCTGCGCTGGCGGACCTTTTCGGAGAAGCTCTCCGAGGTCATTGCCGCGCACGCGCCATCAATCGTCTGCACGCTGGTCGCTCGCCCGGCGGCCACGCCGCACACGCGCCCGGTGCCGGTAACCGGGTCTTCGGCTGATGCCGCCCTCGCCGCGAAGTATGGTCTTGGGCGCTCGATGTACCAGGGCCCGACGGGCATCCTCGGCGTCCTACACGACTCGCTGCGGCGGCGCGGCACCCCGCTGATCAGCCTTGCGGCGGGCGTCCCTCACTACTTGAACGTGGACGAGAACCCGCCAGCGACGATCGCCCTGCTCAAAGCGCTCGCGCCCGTCCTCGGCCCGATGCCGCCGATGGGTGACCTGGAATCCGAGAAGGAGCGATTCGTGAAGCGCGTGGAAGAAGCGTCCAGCGGCGATGACCAGATTGGCGCGTACGTCCACACGCTTGAAGAGCATTACGGCGAAGTCGACGAAGAAACCGACCCTGACGGTGGAGATCTGCCTTCCGCCGATGATATCCTTCGCGACGTCGAAGATTTTCTGCGCGGCGGAAACGACAGGTAGCAGGAGGCACCACCATGGCCGTCACATCTCTCCTCTGGAAGCTGGCTTCTCCGTACGACGCCTATGTCTCACACGTCGCCCGGCTAAACGAGGCGATCTCACGGGTGCGCTACTTCAGCGAGCGCGCACTGGGTTACGAAGCGGGGCTCCAGAGTTCGGTGCGGTTCGTGCCCGGCCAGGGCGACCCGATCGCGCGGGCCAAGCGGTTCCGCGAGCAGATGGGTGAAGCTGCCGGCCAGATGTCCGATGAAGAATTCGAGGACTTCCTCGCCCACCTCGGCGGCGGCGGCACGGCGGATGTTGAGGCCGATCGCGCGAAGGCGTTCTCCCGCATGGGGCAAAGCACCCGTGGCCTGCAAGAGTACTTCTCCGCGGCCGCGCGCGAGCTTGCGCTGCTCGAATCCCGCGGCTATTCCCCGGGCCGGCCAGACGTCGCGCGCCAGCTTCGCGACAACGATCTGCCGCTGACGACGGTGGCAGAGTATCGCCACCTTCTGCATCAACTGGGCACGCGCGTGGGCCAGAAGGTCTAGCCCTCCCCGATGGATGCGCGCCGCCCGGGACCTGGTTCGAAGCTGGTCTATTCGACGGATGGCGGACGCGTGCGCGAGACGCTGAGCCCGCACAATCGCAAAGCATTGCCGATGGCTTGCTTACCACGCTTGGCGA
>JBDTVB010000401.1:0-2901 GCA_040007415.1 Anaerolineaceae bacterium | reverse complement strand
CACAAGTCCGGGCCGGTCAACGCTTCGCCGCTGCCACGATCACCGTCTTCGTGGTCGCCGCCGCCGGTGCCAGGATCGGCTGGCTTGACCCCGCGTGGGTCCCTGCGGCAGTGGTCCTGGCCGTTGTCGTCCTCGCGGGTGATTCCGTCCGTCGAACCCGCTCGGCGCGACCCGCCCTGATCGCCCTGACCGGCGCGGTCGTGGTCTACGGGGTGTGGGCGATCGGATCGCAGATATCGGCTGCCGGTGTCGAGCTGCCGGAGGCGTCAACAGCGTTGCTTCCGCTTGGCGAGGCTCTCGTTCTGCTCGGCTTCGCCGTGCTGCCGTTGTCTCTGGCATCGCTGCCAACTTTCCGCCGGTTCGACCGTGTAACGATCCTGGTCGCGCTCGCGGTAGGCCTTGGCATCTTCCTGGGACTGCAGTTGGCCGGCGCGACCTTCAAGATCCTCCTGCTCTGGAACCTGGGGCTGGCGGGCTACCTGCCGCCGATCGCATACGCCGTCGCGGCAGCCGGGGTGGCGGGGGCGGTGGCAATGGCCATGTGGACGGGCAAGACGCACGTCGCGGCCGCGATCGTGATGCTTGTGGCCGGTGGCTTTGCCCAGACGAACACGTATCAGAGCGGACTCCTGATTGCGGCGTTCGGTATCCTCGCCATGGCGCCAGGCGAATGGCCGGCAGTCACCCAGTGGCCTCATCCTCGATGACCGGATGGGTGGCTGCCGCTCGGCGACCGCGAGGCCTCTCCTTCCTCGCATTACAATAAGCGGATGACTTATCCTTTTGTCGTTCGTGAGGCGGGGATCAACAGCGGGAGACCGATGTGAATGACCAGGGCAGCGGACCCGCGCCCACCTCGATGCCCGATATCGAGGCCTGGCTGGGGCGACTCGGAGAAGTACTGCCGCCCGGAGCGCTGGGAGAGCTGGGATCGGCGGAGCGGGAGGTGCTCCTGGACCTGGCTCGGATCGCCGCCCACCAGAGTCATCGGTCTGCCGCGCCGATCACGACCTACGCCATCGGGCTTACCGTCGCGAGGCTGTCGCGCGTGGATCGGCTCTCGCGCATGCAGGCGCTGGCACGCGAACTCGACGTCGGGTAGAAGCGGGAACCACGGTGAGGAGCCAAACGTTACCGGGGTCGGTCGGCCGTGGACGGCCGTCGAATACAGGCCGAACGGCCCTGTCCGCCGCGACGGATCGCCCGCATCGTGGACCGATTTCCAGGATGTTCTCCGATGCCGCCTGAATCTTCGTCCCACCATCGCCGCGGCGCCATCATTCCAGACCAGACTTCGAACGCCGGGCGCCTTCGAGATCATCGTCGAACTCCTGCCTTGGCGCGGCCGGCCGGTCACTTCCTGGCCCAGCTGGGCGACGGTGTGACCCGCGAGGAGCTGACCCACAACCCTGAAACGGAGTTGGAGCTCCTTGCGCGGGCTGAGCTCGAATTCGAGCCCGATGCCATCGCGGGCCTGACCAATCATCCGGGGTATGCGATGGCGCTCGGTGACCGGATGACCAAGTGGCCGGGCCACGGCCTTGGTCCCGAGGGGTCGTTCCAGTTCGTCGAGAACGAGGTCATGAAGGCGGAGGACTACGACGCGTTCATCGAGGAAACATCCGACTGGGCCATCCGCAAACTACCTGCCGCGGGCATTCAGCGAGCTGGAGGGACTGGCGGAACTCCCGAACTTCGGCATGGTCGCCTTCGGCACCTACTACTGGTTCGACGTCGGCCCGTCGCTGACGCAACCAGCGGTCATCTCGGCCCTGAACGCCCTCGCGGCGGCCGGCAAGGCCCAGCTCGCCACGAACGCCAAGATCATGGAGGGCGTGGGGCGCTTGCAGGCGCTCGGCTATCCGTCCATCCCGATCCCTCCGCTGGCGCCGATCGTGGAGGCGCCGTTCGACTTCATGTCCGACACCCTACGCGGCATGCGCGGGATCATGCTCGACGTGCTGCGCCGGCCGGACAAACTGCTCGCGGCCATGGAGCGGGTGCTCAAGTTCGAGCTCGAGTTCGCCATCGACTACACCAAGCGGACCAGCCTCCCAAAGGTGTTCATCCCGCTCCACCGCGGGTCGGACGGGTTCATATCGATGGACCAGTTCGAACGCTTCTACTGGCCGACCCTCAAGGCGCTCATCGAGGGTCTTGCGGCAGAGGGTATCCAGCCGCTGATGTTCTACGAGGGCATCTGGGACAAGCGCCTGCATCACCTGGCAACCCTGACGCGGGCCGGTTCACTGGGCTGGTTCCAGTTCAGCGACATCTACAAGGTCAAGGAGATCGTCGGCGACACGATGTGCATCCTCGGTGGCATGCGCAACTCGCTGCTCCAGGCCGGGACCGCGGGCGAGGTTCGAGCGGAGACCAAGAAGTTGTGCAAGATCGTGGGCGAAGGCGGTGGCTTCGTGATGAACACCGCGATCGGCGAGATGGAAGGCTGCCGGCCGGACCTCGTGAAGGCCTGGGTCGACACGACCAAAGAGTTCGCCATCGCCTGACCGATCGCCCTTGATAGGACCGAGACAGCCGGGCGCGATGCGCTCGGCTGTCCTCCTATGCCTCGCGCACGTGCACTCGCCGCAGGCGCCCGCGAGATCAGCCCACGCTTGTCAGCCCCCTGGTCGATCCGGCGGCATCCTGGCCGGGGCCCGGGTGAGATGTGGTCCGTATCACCGAGTCGCCCGATATCCACCCGCCTCGCACGTGCCGACGCGACAACCAGTGGTGGCGACATGAGGTAGTTCGCCCGGGTCTGCGCCCGTCGATGCCGATGCCGGAGGCTCAGGCACCGAATGCCTCCCCGACGATCCGTGCCTGCTCGGCGCGATGGGCCTCGTGGGAGCCCTCGGCAGGCGCCGAACGTTCGGGGCGCGAGGCGACATCGAGGCG
>JBDTVB010000400.1:0-2902 GCA_040007415.1 Anaerolineaceae bacterium | reverse complement strand
AGAGACCGGGTCATTGAGCTGGAAGTGGCCCTGTTCGTACAGCGACATGAGGGCAACCGAAGTGATCGGCTTGGACATGGAATAGATGCGGAAGATGGTGTCGTCGGCCATGGGCTTCTGGCGGGCGAGATCCATCTGGCCCTGGGAGCAGAAGTACGCAACCTGACCGTGGCGCGCCACGAGCGTCTGGCAACCAGCGATTTTGCCGGGCTGGATGTAGTTTCGTTCAAGATGTTCGGTGATGCGGGCGAGGCGTTCCGGGACGAAGCCGGCGGCGCGAGGGTCAACGTTCATGGGTGGTTCCTTGGGTCAGTTTGGTGGGCCAATGTTACAGGTTTCCGAGAAGACCGAGGGGTCGGTACGCCCGTGACTTTTGGCCGGAAGGCGAAACCGCCAGAGCAGGCTCAGGTCCACGACCATTCCTGAGCACCCGCTGCCGTTTCTGGTAGACTCTGGCGGCAATCAGACCAGGAGCATCGAATGAAGTTCGGGATCTTTTACGAACACCAGTTGCCCCGCCCATGGACGGATGGCGCCGAGCTCAAGCTCTTCCAGGACGCGCTTTCGCAGGTTGAGCTCGCCGACAAACTCGGCATCGAGTACGCGTGGGAAGTGGAACACCACTTCCTCGAGGAGTATTCGCACTCCTCTGCGCCAGAAGTCTTCCTGGCGGCCGCGAGCCAGCGCACGAAGAATATCCGGCTCGGCCACGGGATCAAGCTGATGCCGCCGGGCTACAACGCGCCTGCACGAATCGCAGAAGAGATCGCGACGCTGGACCTCGTCTCCAATGGTCGCGTGGAATGGGGCACCGGTGAATCTGCCTCGCGGGCGGAGCTTGAAGGATTCGGGATCAATCCGATGGAGCGCCGGGCGCAATGGCGCGAGACCGTGGAGCAGGTCGCCAACATGATGGCTATGGACCCCTACCCGGGCTTCCAGGGGAAGTACTTTTCGATGCCGGTGCGGAACATCGTGCCGAAGCCCGTGCAGAAGCCTCACCCGCCGATCTGGGTGGCGTGCTCGAATCGTGACACGATCCACCTGGCTGCACAGCTTGGTATCGGTGCGCTCACGTTCGCCTTCGTTGACCCGAGTGAAGCGAAGAAGTGGGTCGACGACTACTACGAGACCTTCAAGAACGAGTGCGTGCCGATCGGCCACACGGTCAATCCAAACGTGGCGATGGTGACAAGCTTTTCATGCCACGCGGACGCTCAGGAGGCGTATCGGCGCGGGTTCGATGGCTTCAAGTTCTTCCAGTTCGGTTTGGGGCACCACTACGTGTTCGGGAACCACAAACCAGGGCGAACAGACATCTGGAAGCAGTACGAAGCGGTGAAGAGCGCGCTTGGCGAGAAAGACCTCGACTTCCTTGGGGGCGGCACGGACGGGATCGGCACGCCAGACCAACTGCGCGCACACCTGCGCAAGTTCTCGGACGCCGGCGTGGACCAAACCGTGTTTATCCAACAGGGCGGTAAGAACAAGCACGAGGATATCTGCGACTCGCTCAACCTGTTTGCCTCGGACGTCATGCCGGAGTTCAAAGCGGAACAGGAAACGCGAGAGAAGCGCAAGCAGGATGAACTGGCGCCGTACATCGAGAAAGCGTTCGCCCGCAAGCAATGGATGAAGGAGCTCACCGACGACGAGATCCCGTCATTCCAGGCTTACGGCGCGATGATTGCCGAGGTCGACACATCGGCGATGGACGACGTTGCGAAGGCGCGGGCGGAACGGTGGAAGCAGATGCGTGCGATCCTCGCGAAGGTGTAGCTTCTGGCTACTTCGGAACTTCGGTTTCGCGGGTCCCTCGTGAGGGACCCGCGGGCCTACTGATTGCCGCGGGGCCGGGAGAGGGAACCTGCGAAGGGAGTCCCCGGTGAGCGTCACGACGGCGACGAGCGTCCACACCCTTGCGGCCGTCGACTCAGATGGGTCTCTTCGAAACGGTCCTGGACCCGCACCGGCGAAGCTGCTTTTCTCATCCTGGGACTCGCGGACGAATAGCTCTTCGCGGAGAGTCAGGTCGCTGAACGCGTGGCGGCAGCTCCCCGCTGATCAAGTGGGCGGAGAACGTCATTGCGTCAAGATTCGGCGCATCTGTGAGGAAGCACTGTGACGCCGAATGCAATCAGACGATGATTTTGAAGCAGAGCCTGAGGGGCTCGCGCGGAGGACTGGCACATGGACGCACAGGACGATTTCCGATTCGACGTACGGCACATCCGGACGTGTGAACGCTGCTTCATAAAATACGATTGGCGGCGATCACCAAGTCCCTCACTGAAGATGACGTACTGCAGCTCGCTGTGCGAACGGGCGGACCTTGGCTTCACGATCGAAGCGCTTCTGCGAATCGAGCGGGACCCGGCGACGGTGCGGAGCGCGGCGCTAGTCGCGCAGGCTGCATAGCTGCGGTGAGCAAAGGGTAAAGGAAGTGAGCGGTAGCTAGCCGTTCGGGCAGGATCGCGCGAGAGATGGGAACCTTCTACGCTAGTTATACGTTCTCTATGTAGGACGCAATGGCCTACCCCCGCAGGCAGGCGGTGTGATCGGAGGATCGCTATCGAAACCCCAATCGGGCCCGGCGCTGTCGGGATGAATTTGAACAACATCAAGGTGTGTGCACGCTGTGGCCTCCGCTATGACTGGCGTAAGTCGCCGAGCACCGCTTTGAAGATGACGTACTGCAGTTCGCTCTGCGAACGAGCGGATCTTGGTTTCACCATCGAGGCGCTTTTGAAAGTGGAGCGCACCGAAAAGGTCGCCCCGGCGGAAGAGTCGACGAGCGCAGCCCTCGTCTAAGAGCGCGGATTCCCGAAGCGAAACCGCCCGGTATAAGCCGGGCGGTTTTGGTTTGGGCGAAGCTATCGCGCCTTTGGCAGTCCAAGCCGTT
>JBDTVB010000399.1:0-2902 GCA_040007415.1 Anaerolineaceae bacterium | reverse complement strand
CTCGACCGGTTCGACGACAGCAAGGGCGTAAAGTTTGAGTCGTACGCGATCAGTCGCATTCGAGGCGCGATTATCGATGCGCTGCGGGCGCTCGATCGGCTCCCCCGGTCGGTCCGTTCCAAGGCGAAGCTGATGGCTGCCGTGAACCTCGAACTGACCGCCGCAAAGGGTCGCGAACCGACTGACGCTGAGGTGGCCGAGGCGATGGGCCTGACGTTGGTCCAATACCACAAGACTGTCGTCGATTGCAGCTGGGTAACCGTTTCACTCGATGGTCTGCTGGACCGCGACGAGAACAACGACAGCAGTGGGGCGACGGAAATGCCCGCCGACCCGAATCAGGAAGACTTCACAGGCCGCTTGGAGAAGAAGGAACTGCTCGATGCGTTGACGGGCGCGGTCAAGGGATTGCCTGAAAGGGAGTGGCTCATCGTCAGCCTCTACTACCGCGACGAAATGACGATGCGGGAGATCGCCCAGATCCTGGACATCTCCGAGTCGCGCGTTTGCCAGCTTCACGGACGGGCCCTGGGGCGCTTGCGGGGCCGTCTCTCCCGTGAACATGCAGCCTAGCCTAGGAGCGTGCCGGTCTAGCGGACGGGGAGCGATGTGGAGTTGACTCGATCTGATCGACAGGTTCGTTGGGCCGTGCATCCATACCAGTGCCGACGATCGGCGCACCGTCGGGTGCACCGGCGCTAATGTTGCCCTGAACGGACGGTCTTTCGAAGTTCGACGGCCACGAACGGCGCGGCGGACGGAGTTTTAGCGCCGCTACCGTCCTCGATCGTCAAGGCCATGGTCGCGAAACGATCGATGGCGTCATCTGCTTCGATCCAGACTCCGCCGGAGCCGCTGCGGAACACGGTGCTGGGCTCGGCCTTGCCGTCGCGTATAAACCACGCCTGATAGGCCTTTTCGGCCGAAAGCGGCGGCAGGTTCGCAACCCAAACGAAGGCGTCTCGCTGGCCAGGAGCGCGGAGCAACGTGACCGACGCCCCACCTTGTTCGCCGTGAGAAGTGGAAGCGGTGTCCTGCGCGAACGCCTTGATCAGGCTGCCCTGGCGTTCGTTGTCGCGGTTAGAGGCTGAGCCGCCAAAGAGGCTGGCGCCGAGAACGCCTCCACTGACAAGTAGCGTGACGGCGGCTGCAGCGATGGCTAGTGGCCACCGCAGGCCAGGGCGGCTGCGAGGGATTGACCGAATTGGGCGCGGCTCGGCGGCGATGCGTCCGAGAAGTCCAGCCTTGACGGAGGGTGCCGGAGCCATGTCCTCGACGGCGAAGGGCAGTAGTTGGGCGACTCGGCGCATCTGCGCCAGTTCCGCACGGCATTCCGCGCAGCCGACTACGTGGGCATCAATCTCAGCAGCTTCCCTTTCCGTAAGCGCGCCAAGAGCAAGTTCGGCGAGGAATTCCAAAGGATGCTCAGTATTGTCAGTCAACCTTCACCAATCCCTTCGCCTCAAGGACGCCACCCAGCTTCAACAGACCGAGCCGTAAACGACTTCGCACCGTGGGCGCTGGCACCCCGAGGATGGTCCCCACTTCCTGGCTGGAGAGGCCGTGAAAGTACACCAATTCGATCGCACTACGCTGTTCGCTGGTCAGTGATTGCAAGGCGTCGCGCACTTGTGCGCCGAGAATTTCGCGTTCCGCGGTCACGTCAGTCCGCTCGCTATCGGCGACGTCCAGCGCGCCGTCCATCGTCGGTAGTTGCGGCACTCGGCGCCGCCGCCGCCGAAGTTCATCCAGGCAGAGGTTTCGGGTGATGGACAAGATCCAGCCGCCGACGCCCGCCTTCGTGCGATCGTACTGACCAGCGTTGCGCCAGACCCGGACGAACGTTTCTTGAACCGCTTCTTCCGCATCGCGTTCGGTGCCAAGGATCCGAACCGAGAATGCGAAGCACTGGCGATGGAAGCGATCGTAGAGAACGGATAGCGCCGCATCCTGACCAGAACCGATGGCAACAAGGAGTTCTGTGTCCTCAGCCAGCGAATAGTCACTCATTCAACTCAATCTACGTTCCAGACGTTGCGGCCGATCATATTCGAAGACCGCAATCGGCATCCAGTCCTCCCGAGGGCCGTACGGTCTAAGCGAGCGCGCCGTTCTTCGAGAGGAGTTCTTTAAGGGCGTCGAGTGACTCGACGGGGCGAGGACCGAGCGTATCGAGTGCGTCGATCACGTCGTCGTTGGCGTTCTGTGCATAGGCGAGTTCAACGAGGTCGCCGCGGTCAGGCGTCAATCCCTGGTCGAACCAGTCTTTCACCAGTGCTTCAACGTCAGACCAATTCGCCTTCGCCAATTTGGACTCCTTGCGCATCGGGTGTGTGGGACACTTCGCCAAACCGCGTGCCCGAGGGACGACTAGCGGAAGAGTTCGCCCTTGGGCGGCGAGTCGTAGTTGATGTACGGGGGCCAGAGCGTCTCGAGTTCGGCGCGAATTGGGTCGCCGTCTGGGAGGTACCGGTGGAACTGCGGTTCCACGTCGTGGCGCTGCCAGCCCTTGCCAATGGTGTCGTGCTTGATCTTGTCCTGCAACAGCATGATCCCGGTAAGCAGAGATTCTGGCCGTGGTGGACACCCGGGCACGTAGACATCGACAGGGAGGAGGGTATTGACCCCTGGCGTAACGCTATAGGCGTAGGCGAATGGCCCACCCATGATTGCGCAGCCGCCCATGGCCAACGCCCACTTTGGCTCCGGCATTTGAAGCCAGATGCGGCGCACCGCCGGGGCCATCTTCCAGGTCACCGTTCCCGGAACGATGAGGAGGTCAGCCTGTCTTGGCGAGGCACGAAAGATCTCCGCTCCAAAGCGCGCGAGGTCGTAGCGTGGGGTGACCGTGGCGATCATTTCCATAGCGCAACAAGCGAGACCGAACATCGCCGGCCACAGC
>JBDTVB010000398.1:0-2937 GCA_040007415.1 Anaerolineaceae bacterium | reverse complement strand
GGCATAGGCAAACCCGTTATCGAACCGATCTCGGCAACACTCTGGGTTCGCCCAGGCTCTTTCGCCATCGTGGTCAGCACGATTGTTCCATAGTCAGCCATTTTGCTGATTCTAAGCATGTTACTGGTCTCCGCATGATCATATAGTACCAATATAGTCTGATATTGTAGAATGTGCAAATCTTGTTCATTCGATTTTCTTGGGTTACACCGCCTTAGAGTCGCATTTCAAACCAGCATGACTTATCGGAAGATTTCAAAGCGAGCCTGTAAACTCTTGATGAACTGCCCTCACCCAGCGTTTCACGCTATGGAAAGGGTTTCTGAAGACCGGCTTGCGCCTGCCCTCTGGTTAGTTCCCAACAAGTAATTCCCCTCAAGCAACCAGCGCAGGATCGTCTTTGCGGCGTTCTCGTCTCGTCCGCAGTCGGTGCCACAGGCGCAGACATGCCGAGGTTCAGACAAGACTTTCTTGACGATTTCACCGCAAGCGTGACACCGCTGCGTTGGCTTCAATTGCCGGGTGTTCGTTTCGGCGAACACGGACGCAGCCTCTACCGCTTTCGTCCGTAACATGCCGATCAACATCGAGGGCGCCGCATCAAGGATGCTGATTTATTCCTGCTTTCTGCGCGGCGCCGTTCGCCAGAAACTGGCCCGGATTCTCGGGGTCACCCATTTGCCGGCCCATGTCAAGTGTGCAAACAAAATTCTCGCGCCAATAGCGCGATTGGTATTGGAATGCCCGTCGCACGGTCGGCAGCCGATTGTCTCGTAGCGGGGTCAAGGGCGGGCTGCGTTTTTTTCAGCCCGGCGAAGCGCACCCTTGACGCCGCGTAGAGACCGTACGCTGGATCATGGCTGGCGGCGAAGCAGTTGCGCCCGCAGCCATGATGACCCATGCGATGGTCGATTATCCCAATGTCTCAAGCTCTCCCATTGCAGCATCTGAACCGCGCCCGTTTCTTCAAATAATGCGGTGTTTGACCAATTCTGTGGGGAGATTCGTATCGTTTGTTTAAAAACACCCAGGACAGCGCCGACCGCAGGGCGTCCGGAGTCGTCACTGGCGCCTGGCAAGCGTATTCGCGGCAGACGTACGCCGCCGGGGCGCCTCCCACCAACGTCTTCCCTGCGAGCAACGGCAGATCGCCCGGCGGCGGGCGGGCTCCCGGGTCGTGGTGCGCCAGAACCCGATTCGGGAGGAAGCGGGGAGCCAGCACCGCTTCGAGCGCTTCCGTGGCGGGCGCGGCAGCGGCACCGACGATCGCTACCTCGATCGGTGACGACGCCTGCATGTCGACAGCCAGCAACGTCGTGCAGAAGGCCCTCGGGAAGCGCACGACCACCTTGCCCCATGCCTGCGTTGCTCGCTCGGCGGCGGTTCGCAGGTCCGCCCGGTCGAAGTGGCGGGCTAGGCGGAGCAGCGCGCGAGCGGCGACCGCGCCCGGGTTCGGCGTCGCGCCGTCCCTGCCCTCCCTGCGCCGGATGATTAGCGCCTCGTGGCTTTTCGCCGTGTTGAAGAAGCCGCCAGTCTCCGCGTCCGCGAAGTCGGCGAGCATCCGTTCTGCGAGGCCGAGCGCCTCGCGCAGCCATCGCTCCGCGCCACCGGCCTCGTAGAGATCCACGAGGGCGTCCGACAGGTACGCGTAGTCCTCCAGCACCGCGTCGTGTGACGCCTGGCCGGCTCGCCAGGCTCGGTGCAGGCCGCCATCGGCCCGGCGCAGCGCCGTCAGCACGAACTCCGCGGCGCGCTCGGCCGCGTCGAGCCAAGTGCGTTTGCGAAGCACGCGAGAGCCCTCTGCAAACGCCCCGATCATCATCCCGTTCCAGCCCGCGAGGATCTTGTCGTCGAGCCCAGGCGGCACCCGGCGGGCGCGCGCCTCGTGCAGCTTCGTCCGTGCGGCATCGAGACGGCGACGAAGCTCCTCCGGTTCGAGCCCGAACAGCTTCGCCGCCGCCTCGTCCAGCAGAGGCACGTTCGGGATCCCGTGACCCTCCCAGTTTCCGCCCTCTTCGATGTCGTAGACCCGGCAGAAGAGTCCGGCATCCTCGTCGCCCAGCACGGCGGCCACCTCGGCCGGCGTCCAGACGAAGAACTTCCCCTCCTCCCCCTCCGAGTCGGCGTCCGTCGAGGACCAGAATCCGCCCTCCGGACCCGTCATCTCCCGCAGGATGTAGTCGAGCGTCTCCGTCGCGATGCGCCGGTAGAACGGATCGCCCGTCACCTGGAACGCCTCCACGTAGGCCACCGCCAAGCCCGCGTTGTCGTAGAGCATCTTTTCGAAGTGCGGCGCGAGCCACCGCTCGTCGGTCGAGTAGCGGTGGAAGCCGCCCCCGACCTGGTCGTACATGCCGCCGCGCGCCATCCCGTCGAGCGTCGTGCGTGCCAGGACAAGCGCCCGCGAATCTGCGGAGCCTGCGGCGAAGCCGGAGGACCGGGCGTGGTGGCGCAGCAAGAGGCGCAACGCAGCAGTTGGCGGAAACTTTGGGGTGCCACCGAAGCCGCCGTATTGCGAATCGAACGACTGAGCGAGCTGCTGCACGGCGGCGCCGATCGCGTCCGGGGTGATCGCCCCGGGAGCGACCGTGCGTGCCTCCTCCTCCAGCGCCGCCGCGAGCTGCTGCGCCTGGCGGAGGAGGGCGGGGCGATCGGCGGTCCACAGCTCGGCAATCCGGTCGAGCAACGTCCGGAACCCGGGCCGGCCCCACTTGTCCTCGGGCGGAAAGTAGGTGCCCGCGAAGAACGGCCGCCGCTCCGGCGTCAGGAACACCGTCATCGGCCAGCCGCCCTGCCCCCGGTTCATCGCCTGCGTGGCGGCCATGTAGATCTCGTCAAGGTCCGGCCGCTCCTCGCGGTCCACCTTGATGCAGACGTAATGGCGGTTCATCAGCTCCGCGATGGCGTCGTTCTCGAACGACTCGCGCTCCATCACGT
>JBDTVB010000397.1:0-2938 GCA_040007415.1 Anaerolineaceae bacterium | reverse complement strand
CGAATTCGCGCGGGACGGTTAACGATCACGGCCTTCATCGCGCATGCCGAGTTTTCGCTTCAACTCCGGGTCGTTGGCCGAACGGCCGGCCGTTGCTCGCGCGCTTGCCTCTTTCAGCCGGTCGTAAAGCCCGCCCACGAACAGGCGTGACATCGCATCCTGCGCCGAAGGCGCCTCCGGACCTTCCGGGCGGCGCCGCACCGGTGGGTTAATCATGAAGGTGTCGCGGTCCAGCTGCGTGCTGCGGAACAGATCGAGCACTGCGTCATCGCTTTCATCCACCGCTTTTCGGACGAGTGCGAGTTCTTCTTGCATCCGCCCGATCCAGTGCACAACGGCTTCGCGATTGGTGGCCATGATGTCCCGGGACATGGTGGGGTCGCCGCTCGCGAGGCGGGTCATATCCTTGAATCCTGGCCCAGCCAGCAACGACGCATCCTCCCAGCCCACGCTATCGCGCACCATGCGGAAGAGAGTGACTGAAAGCAACAAGGGAAGGTGGCTGACCGCCGCGGCGTACTGGTCGTGTTCCGCCGGGTCGATGTACATCGGTGAGGCGCCCAGTGATTCCACGAATCCCATGACGATGCCCACCGCCTGCTCGTCAGCACGGGGGGAGGGGGTGATCGCCCAAGTCGCGCCCTGGAAGAGGTCGGCCGTGGCGGCCCCCGGGCCGCTCGTCTCGCGGCCGGCCATGGGGTGGCCGCCGATGAAGTGCGCCGTTTCCGGGAGCAATTCGTCAGCCCAGCCAAGGATGTCCGCCTTGGTGCTGCAGGTGTCGGTGACCACCACTCCGGGCGCGAGGAATGCGCCCAGCTCCTTCAGGATTGCTCGCGCCGCCAGTACGGGGACAGCGATGACGACCAGTCCGGCGCCCTGGACCGCTTCTTCAAGCGAGCCAACTTCGCGGTCCAGCGCACCCATCTTCTTTGCCAGCCGGGCGTTGCCACGGTCGCGATCGGCGCCAACGACTTCGAAGTTGCGATCTTTGCGCGCGCAAAGGTTGAGGCCGATTGAAGTGCCGATAAGGCCGGTGCCGATGATCGCGATGCGCGATTCTGCCATATGGTCCCCGGGGGCAGCGTAGATTCAGTTTGCGGCGTCTGCCTGTTGGAGTAAGGCTAGCACACGATCAGTTCCCGGTGGCGTGTGGTGCAGGCGGGTCAGTTCCGCCACAGCCGGTGCTGCGCCCGTCCGGAGGAGCAGGCGAGATCCAGCCGCGCTGTGCTCCGCGGTTCGCGCCATCGCCCGCCGGAACTCGAACCGCGACCGGCCGTTCGCCAGTGCAGTTTCCACGCCAACATAGCCGGCAAGCACCCAGGCGACGCGGTCAGCCCGGCGCTGAACCCCCTTCGCCACATCGTGAAGGAGGGCCGCAACGATCAGATCGTTGTCAGCCTGGCCACGTTCGATCAGCCAGCGCGCTGTCGCTGCACTGTGGACGACATCGCGCGGATGTTGGCCACGAAAGAGCGTAAGGAGTTCACCGTCCAGGTAGCGGCCGGCGAGTTCGAAGTCGGCGCTCGTTGGGAGAACGGAGGCCTGGAGAAACTGGCGGAACCGCGCGCGCACTAGACGATCACGTTGAAGATGACGCTGCTCACGCGCCCAAGAAACCACCCGAGCACGTTGTACTGTGGCGCCACCCAGCTCACCACGAAAAGCGACATAAGAATGCCTGGGCCCCACTTGCTCAGCTTGTCCAGCTCTTGCGAAAGCTGGTCGGGCAGCAGGCCGACGGCCACTTTGAAGCCGTCCAGCGGCGCGATCGGAATCAGGTTGAAGACCCCCAAAAGCACGTTGATGTAGATGGTGAAGACGAGGAAGAGGCCGAAGATCTCGATTCCACTGGCGCTCCTGATGTTGTCAAAGCTTGCCACCGTATCGATCAACCCCAACTTCAGGGGCAATGCCGCCAACGCCGCGAAGAAGAAGTTCGAAAGCGGTCCCGCAGCGGCAACGATCAGGTTGCCACGCTTCACGCCATTGCGTAGGCGGTAGGGATTCACGGGTGTGGGCTTGCCCCAGCCGAATCCGATCAGAAGCAGCAGAATCGTTCCCAGTGGGTCGAGGTGGCGAATCGGGTTGAGGCTTACCCGGCCGAGCCGCTTGGCGGTGTCATCGCCCAGTTCGTTCGCCGTCCAGGCGTGACTAAACTCGTGAAAGGCGATCCCGGTGATGAAGGCCACGCAAAACGCTGCGAGGTAGGCGAACAACGCGGATGGGTTGTCGGAGAACTCGTTAAGGAACCGGAGCATTCGCGGAAAATGTTAGCACAAGTGCTCGATTTCGCCGGTAAACCGTCGTTTCGCATTGACACCACCGGATCGCGTTAGTACCTTCCGGGAGTCGAAGGTAGCCTTCTCACCGTTTGCGGACGGCTCTGGAAGCTGCGTTTGTGGTCGCGGAAGGCCGTTTCTGCGACCGGTTGAGAGACGGTACACGCGGGGGTACCGGCACTCGGTCATGCACTCAGGCGTGGCAGTCGAGAGCCATTCCTGAAAGCCGTAGTTGGATGCCCCTGGGCGTCTGGCGACGTCAGCGCGAGGTAGCCGTGTGTTAGTTCCGCCCGTCCGTGGTCACGGATTCTTCCTGCCATCTGCGCTCGAACCGGTGCTGATAGGAGCGTTCGCCATTGCCGCGACACTCCTCGCGTGGGCGTTCTTTGGTGCCTCCTCCATCTCCAACGACAGCTCATTTGCGGCCCTCCCGCTTGTCAACGCCGCAGAAATCCGTTCGATCGCCTACTTCGCTCCCACCGGTGAGACGGATGTGCTGTACGTGCGGCACCTGGACGCACCAGCGCCCGGTCGACCCGTCGCCAGCTTCCGTTCCACCTTCGCGCTCCACGCACGCGGCACCGCCTCTCCGCTCGGGGACGCCATCGCCGTCCTTTCCATCTCCCCCTCGTTCAGCCCACACGCGTCGCTCAACCTTG
>JBDTVB010000396.1:0-2945 GCA_040007415.1 Anaerolineaceae bacterium | reverse complement strand
CTGCGCGTGGCGGACCTTTCGATGGGCTGGGCGGGCCCGATGGCCGGCACGCTGATGGCGAGCTTTGGCGCCGACGTGATCAAGGTGGAGAGCCACACCCACTTCGATTGGTGGCGAGGCTCACGCCCGCCGGGAGACGACCTCTCGCTCGCGCTCTGGGAACGGTCCCACGTCTTCAATGGCGTCAACCGCGG
The DNA here is from genome assembly GCA_040007415.1 of Anaerolineaceae bacterium. Lineage (GTDB taxonomy): Bacteria > Chloroflexota > Dehalococcoidia > Tepidiformales > Tepidiformaceae > PNKC01. Next base: position 2,751 of record JBDTVB010000396.1, on the reverse strand, counting down.
GAAGCGCGGGATCACGCTCAACCTGCACACGCCGCGAGGGAACGAACTGGCGCGCGAACTGATCGGCACGGCCGATGTGGTGATCGAGAACTTCGGTGCCGGCGTCCTCGAAAAGCTGGGATTGACGTACGCAACGCTGAGCGCGGCAAACCCGCGGTTGATCATGCTCCGCCAGCCAGGTTTCGGCTCCACCGGTCCGGAGGCCGGCTATCTCGCCTTCGGCAATACGATCGAAGGGATGTCTGGCCTGACGAGCCTGATAGGCTACGAAGACGGCCCGCCGACGATGATGAGCAACGCCTTCGGTGACCCGATCAGCGGCCTGAACGGTACGCTCGCGGTCTGCGCCGCACTCCACGCGCGAGAGCGGGATGGGTGCGGGCGGCTGGTCGAGTGCGCCCAGCTCGAGGGCTTCATCCCGCTGGTCAGCGAGCCGCTGATCGCCTACCAGCTCTCAGGCAACGTCCCGGCGCGCCACGGCAACTACCGCCCTGGGCATACCCCCTCCGGAGTCTTCCCCTGCGGGGGCGACGATGAGTGGCTGGCGCTCGAGGTGGAGAACGACGGGCGATGGGCCGCACTCGCTCATGCCATCGGCGAGCCCTGGGCGTCTGCGCCAGAATTGGCGACTGAGGCGGGGCGCAGTTCTAAGCGTCGCGAACTGGATGCGCAGCTCGTGGTGTGGACCCGATCCCGCAGCCGCGACGAGGCACTCGAGGCGTTGGTGGCCGCCGGCGTGCCTGCCGCGCCCGTTCACAACGAGGCCGAACTGCTCTTTTCCGAGCCGTTCGCGGACGCCGGGTTCTGGGAGAACGTGGACCGCGCCTACGTTGGCACGCACCTCTACCCAGGGTTGCCGATGACCAGCGACGGCGTGAGGCCCGGCACTGCGCTGGCGGCTCCGCTGCTGGGAGAGCACAACGTTGAGGTGCTCTCTGCCATGGGCCTTTCTGCGGCTGATATTGCCGACTTGCGGGCGGAGAACGTCATCGGCGAGTTGCCGAGAGGGTAGGCGCTCGCCGTGCTGGGTGCGAGCGTCTATGCTGCGCCGCCTGGGGCCGAACACAGCCTCGTAAAGGCGGAGATGCCAGATGCCCGAGCCAAAGCCAGCCGAAATCCTGCGCGCGAAGGTGCTCGGCTTCGTGACCTCGCGCTGTATTCACGTGGTTGCCGAACTTGGCGTTGCCGATGCGCTCGGCGAGGGACCCGCGACGGCTGAGGCGCTCGCTCACGCCACCGGCAGCGACCCAGATTCGCTCGGCCGCGTCCTGCGGCTTCTCGCGGCCGATGGCATCTTCGCCGAAGCGGATGGCGGCTTCGTCCACACCGAGCTCTCGCGGCTGTTGCGCAGTGACCATCCTCAGTCGCTGCGTCCCCACGCGTTGAGGGTGGGCACTGCGGTGTGCTGGTCGGTCTACGGCGTACTCGAGCATTCGGTGCGGACGGGGGAGCCAGCGTTCGAACAGGTGTACCCCGGCGGCACCTGGGCGTACCACGCCGATAACCCGGACGCCGGGGCACTCTTCAATGCCGGGATGACGGCCAAAGCTCACGCCGATACTGCTGCCGTGCTGAAGGCGGACTACTTTTCGGGCTTTCAGACGATTGCGGACATCGGCGGCGGCCGCGGCCACCTCGTGCGCGCCGTCCTTGCCTCCGTCCCCGGGGCGAGCGGTGTCCTGTTCGACCAGCCGCACGTCATCGCTGAAGCCGGTGACACAGCGAACACGCCGGGCCTACGCCTCCAGGGCGGCGATTTCTTTGCGGACGCCCTGCCTCGGGCGGATGCCTACCTGCTGATGAGCGTGATCCACGATTGGGCGGATGCCGAAGCGAAGGCGATCCTGAGCGCGGTGCGCAAGGCAGCCCCGGCGAACGCCAGGGTGCTCCTGATCGAGGCCGTCGTGCCGGATTCGCCCGGCTGGCACTTTTCGAAGCTGGTGGATATTGTAATGCTGGCGGAGACCGGCGGCCGCGAACGGACCGGCGCTCAGTACGAAGCGCTGTTGGCCAGTGCTGGTTTGCGACTCGAACGGATCGTGCCCACCCAAGGCACGGCTTCGATCATCGAGGCGGTTCCTGTCCAGGTTTCGGCCCGCTAGAATCCGCGGCTGGAGGGCCGGCGATTGACTGAGAACTACGACCTGGTGATTGTTGGCGGCGGCATCGCCGGGAGCGGGCTGGCGACCGTGATGGCGCGCGCGGGCAAGCGCGTCCTCCTGCTCGAAAAGACGGCGGAGTTCAAGGACATGGTGCGCGGCGAGTGGCTTGCGCCGTGGGGCGTTGCCGAAGCGAAGCGCACCGGGCTCTACGAGGTGCTCACGGGCGCAAACGACCACCACATCAGCTACCACGTCGGCTACGACGGGAGCACCAGCAATGAAGAGGCGGAGGCGGGACGGTTGAAGCTGGAGGGCATGCTGCCGGGCATCCCGGGGCCGCTTTCGGTCGGCCATCCGCATGCCTGCCAGGCGCTCTTCGATGCTGCCGTGGCGGCGGGGGCGTCTGGCGTGCGTGATGTCTCTGAGGTCACGGTCCGTTCGGGGACTTCCCCGGGAGTGAGTTATGCGACAGGTGGCGTGAGCCAAACGGCAAGCTGCCGGCTCGTCGTTGGCGCCGATGGCCGCAACTCGCAGGTGCGCCGTCAACTGGGGATCGAACTGCATGAAGACACGCCGCACCACCTGTTCGCCGGACTGTTGGTGGAGGGCGCGGATGACTGGCCGGCGGACACGCAGGTGATTGGCACGG
>JBDTVB010000395.1:0-2945 GCA_040007415.1 Anaerolineaceae bacterium | reverse complement strand
ACACGCTCGCGGTGAAGTACAACTTCTATTCGTTCAAGCACAACCATCGCCTGCAGGTCACAGTCACCGTCCCGTGGGCGAATCGCCACCTCCCTTCGCTCACCTCCATCTATGGTGCCGCCGATTGGCACGAACGCGAGGCTGCTGAGATGGTCGGCCTGGTGTTTGACGGTCATCCGAACCCGAAGGCGCTCCTCCTGGACGACGATGTGCGCATTCACCCGCTGCTCAAATCTCACCCGCTTCAAACCGTGGAGATCCTCCAGGGCATTGAAGAGGGCGCGCCGGGGTTCAAGTTCTAATGACCGTTTGGCCGGAAGACCGCGTCACAACCATCGATAGCTTCAACACCGTTGATATGACCATCAACGTCGGCCCGCAGCACCCGGCTACGCACGGCGTCTTCCGTATGGTGCTCACCGTTGATGGCGAAGTGGTGGTCGATTGCGAGCCGTACATCGGTTACCTGCACCGCGGACTCGAAAAGCTCACGGAAAACCACGACTACCGCCAGTCTATGGGCTGGTGGGACCGCACGGATTACCTTGCGGGACTCTGCTGCGAAGGCGCCTACTGCATGGCCGTCGAGAAGATGGCTGGCCTGGAAGTGCCCGAGCGTGCTGAGTACATCCGCGTCATGCTCATGGAGCTTTCGCGCATCAACTCGCACTTCATGTTCCTCGGCGCCTTCGGCGCGGACGTGGGTTCCTTTGGGACGAGCTTCATCTACGCCTGGCGCGAACGCGAACGCATCTACGACTTCTTCGAAGAGGTCTCGGGCGACCGCATGTTCCCCACCTACTTCCGCCCTGGCGGGCTGATGTCGGACCTGCCGGAGAACTACGAATCGCGCATCCGCTCGCTCCTGGGGTCGATCAACCAGGGCCTCGAAGACCTGGACGGACTGCTCACCGGCAACGAGATCTTCGTGGAACGGTGCAAGGGCCTCTCCCCGCTTTCGACTGAACGGGCGATCAACCTGGGCATTACCGGACCAATCTTGCGCGCCACTGGGCTGCCCTGGGACTTGCGCAAGGCCGAACCGTACAGCGTCTACAACCGGTTGAAGTTCGACATCCCCATAGGCGAAAGCGGCGACATCTTCGACCGCTACTTCGTCCGCCTCTCGGAGATCTACCAGAGCACCAAGATCATCGAGCAGTGCCTCGACCAGATGCCCAAGGGGCTTGTGCTCAACCCTGACCTGCCCAAGACGCTCCGCATCGATAACGCCGAATGCTACCTGCGCACGGAAGGCACGAAGGGCGAGTACTCGGTCTACGGGATGGCCCGCGGAGGCGTGAAGCCGTACCGCATGAAGCTCCGCTCACCTTCGTTCTGCAATCTTTCCGCGTTGAAGGAGATGGTTGTGGGCAACTACCTCGCGGACGCGATCATCATCCTCGGGTCGCTCGATATCGTGTTGGGCGAGGTGGACAAGTAATGTTCCTCTTCTCTGACCCTGTGTTCGGCGTCTGGAACTGGGTCGATGCGATCATTCGCATCCTCATCGTGGTGATGACCATGACCTTCGTCGTCATCTACCTCACGTACGGCGAGCGGAAGGTTGTGGCTCGCTTCCAGCAGCGCCTCGGGCCAACCAAGACCGGGCGGGCCGGGCTCCTCCAGGGCTTCGCTGACACGATCAAGCTCGCCTCGAAGGAAGACATCCGGCCCACGAACGCGGACCGCTGGGTGTTTGAATTCGCGCCCTACCTGACCTTCATCCCCGTGCTCATGGTGCTCGTCTCGCTGCCCTTTGCGGAGGATTGGGGTGTACGCGACCTCAGCCTCGGGATGTTCTACGTCTTCGCCATCCTCGGCTTGAACATAGTCGGCATCCTGATGGCTGGCCTTGGGTCCGGGAACAAATACGCGTTGCTCGGTGGCGTGCGCGCGGCTGCGCAGATGATCTCGTATGAAATTCCACTGGTGTTGAGTTTGCTCTCCGTGGCGATGATTGCCGGCACCTTGAACCTCAACGGCATCGCGTCGCTTCAAAGCTTCACGCCGGACAACGGCCAGTACGCCCCGTTCATCTTCCTCCAGCCGCTGGCCTTCGTGATCTTCTTCACGGCCATGCTTTCCGAGTTGCACCGGGCGCCGTTCGACATTCCTGTCGCTGAGTCCGAAATCGTCGGCGGCTACTTTGTTGAGTATTCAGGGATGCGCTGGAGCATGTTCCAGCTCACCGAGTACGCCTCAATGTGGGCGTTCAGCGTCTTCGGCTCGATCGTCTTCCTGGGCGGCTGGGCAGTGCCAGATACGAGGGACTGGTGGGGTCCGGACTGGGGCTGGCAGCTGGGCATCACGTTCATCAAGAGCGTGGCCTGGATTGTCGCCATCATGTGGGTCCGCACCACTGTGCCCCGGCTTCGCATCGATCAGTTGATGAGCTTCTGCTGGAAGATCCTTCTGCCGATGGCGCTCTTCCAGCTGCTGATGAACGGCTTCATCCTGGTGTACGAATGGCCGCCGATCCTGCTCACGCTGACCAGTGGGGCGGGGGCCGCAGCACTCGTTGCGATAGTGATCACGCGCGCCGTTCGGCGCCCCAAGAGCAAGCTGGTTGGGACCTACAAACAGGCCGGAGTGGCTGCCCCATGAAAGGTATCCTCAAGGGCCTCGGCGTGACTCTCTCCACGTTCTCACGCAAGCCCGTGACAGTGGAGTACCCGGACGACAAGCATCCTCTGCCCGTGCGTCAGCGCAGCTTTCCCGTGCTCCTCTGGGACTTCGATCACGACGAGCCGATGTGCACCGGTTGCAACATCTGCGTACGGAACTGCCCGGTCGATTGCATGACGGCAGTGATGATCGACAACCCGAAGCAGCCCGAAGGTACCAGCAACCGGCGCAAGATCGTGGATAAGTTCTGGATCGACTACGGACGCTGCATGCGCTGCAACATCTGCGTCGAAGTCTGCCCCTTCGAAGCGATCGTC
>JBDTVB010000394.1:0-2947 GCA_040007415.1 Anaerolineaceae bacterium | reverse complement strand
CCTTTCCAAAGCATGCGCCAGCGATCGGAGTCTTGAGCGGCGTTCCACAGGAGCAAGCCGCACTCGTCGGCGAGTGGGGTCGCGCCGTGGGCCTCGCCTTCCAGGTCCAGGATGACTACCTCGGCATCTGGGGCGACCCGGCCGAAACGGGCAAATCCAACACCAACGACATCAGCCGTCGCAAGAAGACTTTTCCGGTGGTTCATGCGCTAGAGCAGCCCCGCGTGAGAGACGTCATCCGAGCCGTCTACACCCAACCGGAAATCGGGGACGACGCGGTGAAGACGGTCGTCGATGCACTGGAATCTGCCGACGCGCCGCAGGCATGCCGTGAAAAGGCAACCGAACTGAGCCGCGCTGCGGACCGTCTGCTCGAACAGTTAGAACTGACCCCTGATGAGTCCATGCGCTTTCAATCCATCGCTAACTACATCATCAATCGCCGTTCGTGATCGTTGCGTCTTCCCGGTCCGTGGCCTAGCGTTTACCGGTGTTCGAAAACGTCAAAGAAGACATCCGAGTTGGCGCAGCGTGGCACAACATTGATTTCGTCCGCCTTCACTTCGGCGAGACCGGGGTCCGCACGGCTGCAGTAGTTATGTCGCCTACTTTGCAGGCTGTACTCGTCTACCGCTTGCAGGCCTGGCTACGGAAAAAGCGCGTCCCGCTGCTTCCTGAGCTCTGCCGTCGCATGACCATGCTCACCTGCGCCGTGGCGATCGGCGATCGAACCAGCATTGGGCCCGGCCTGCTAATGGCCCACGGTAACGTCATCATCGATGGGGACACCACGATCGGGCCACTCTGTTCGGTCTCGCCGTTTGTCACGATAGGCCTCAACACCGGAGGTCCCGATCCAAGTTTCGTTGGCCCTCGAATCGGCCGGTTTGTCTTCATCGGCACCGGCGCCAAGATCCTTGGTTCCGTCTCAATCGGTGACAACGCGCGCATCGGGGCTAACGCCGTGGTCCTCGACGACGTTCCAGCCAATAGCACTGCGGTCGGCGTGCCTGCCCGTGTTCTCCCGCACGAGACGATCCTCGGCGCTGTTCGAAAACTCGACGGCTGACGGTCCCGGAGTCAGGGCAGGACGGTCTCACCCATCAGGTACTGATCGATCCCCTTGGCCGCGGCTCGACCTTCAGCGATTGCCCACACGATCAACGATTGACCTCGCGTCATGTCGCCAGCCGTGAACACACCGGGGACGCTCGTCATCTTGTTCTCGTCCGCGCGCACGTTACCGCGTTCTGTGAACTCGACACCGATCTGCTCCAGCATCCCCGCCTTCTCAGGACCGAGAAAGCCCATTGCAAGCAGCAGTAGCTCGACGTTCTCTTCGAACTCTGAGCCCGGCACCTCCCGCATAACCTGGCGCCCGTCCTCGACGACGAAGTCAACTTGGACGCCGTGCAGCGTCGTCAGGATTCCGTTTTCGCCCGAGAGGCGTTTCGTGAGGATCGAGTAGTCGCGGATTCCGCCTTCTTCGTGAGCCGACGAGACGCGGTAGATCACCGGCCAGGTGGGCCAGGGCTGCTCTGCCGGGCGGCTCGAGGGTGGCTTGGGCAGCAGTTCATATTGCAAGACTTCGGTCGCGCCCTGGCGAATTGCCGTGCCAAGGCAATCTGCGCCGGTATCTCCCCCGCCGAGGACGATGACTCGCTTGCCAGCGGCCGATATGAATTCATTGTCCGCGATGTTGTCCCTGGCGTTCCTGCGGTTCTGCAGCGGAAGGTACTCCATTGCAAAGTGGACTCCGTTGAGTTCGCGACCAGGCACATCGAGATTCCGAGCGTGGGACGCGCCTCCGGAAAGGCAGATAGCGTCGAACTGACTCTGAAGCTCGCGGATGTCGATATCGACGCCTATGTTCACGCCTGGCGAGAAGGTCACGCCTTCGGCTTCCATCTGCGCCATCCGGCGATCGATGAATTCCTTCTGCATCTTGAAATCCGGGATCCCGTACCGGAGGAGGCCTCCGATACGGTCATCGCGTTCGAACAGTGTCACCGTGTGGCCGGCGCGCGCCAGCTGCTGCGCGCACGCCATTCCCGCTGGCCCTGAACCGACCACGGCCACAGCCTTCCCGGTCGAACGCAGCGCCGGCTCGGGAGTCACCCAGCCTTCATTCCACGCGTGCTCGATGATGCTCAGCTCGACCTGCTTGATCGTGACCGGGTCGTTGTTGATCCCCAGGACGCAGGCCGCTTCACATGGCGCGGGACAGAGGCGGCCCGTGAATTCCGGGAAGTTGTTCGTTGCGTGTAGCCGAGTGATAGCATCCCGCCAGTGCGAACGGTAGATGAGGTCGTTCCAGTCTGGGATCAGGTTGCCGAGCGGGCAGCCCTGGTGGCAGAACGGAATCCCACAGTCCATGCACCGGGCCGCCTGTTGCTTGAGCCGGTCCACCGGAAACTCTTCGTAGACTTCCAGCCAGTCGGTGACGCGTTCGGCAACCGGGCGTCGAGTAGGGAGCTGGCGGCCATGTTCCATGAAACCGGTGGGCTTAGCCACGGGCGGCCGCCACAGCTGCACCGGATGACTGCTCGTCTGCACCACGCTGTTCGTCGAGAACCCGGCGATACTCCGTTGGCATCACCTTCACGAACTCCCCCGCCGCCTTTGGCCAGTCTTTCAGGAGCCGCGCTGCGACGGTGCTTTCGGTGTAGCCACGATGCCGCTCCAGCAGCCCGCGAACGAGCTCAAGATCTTCGGCCTCCTCCAGCGGCTCGAGACCGACCATTTGCTGGTTGCAGCGCGACTCGAAATCGCCGTCTTCGTCGTAGACAAAAGCGATTCCACCGCTCATCCCCGCCCCGAAATTGCGTCCTGTCTTCCCGATAACGACGATTCGCCCGCCAGTCATGTACTCGCAGCCGTGGTCTCCGGTGCCTTCGACAACCGCCACCGCGCCGCTGTTTCGAACGGCGAACCGCTCCCCCGCTAC
>JBDTVB010000393.1:0-2952 GCA_040007415.1 Anaerolineaceae bacterium | reverse complement strand
CGAGATCTACGCAGATCCCGCAGCGAAGATGGCGGCCGCGCCGGCGCTGAGCGAAGCGCGGACGCAGGCCGGGCTGGACGGCGCTGTCGCGGCCGGGTTCGCTTTCTCCAGCGCACGCGAAATTGCCCGCCAGAATGAATACCTGGTGGGGACTGGGAAAGCCGATCCGCGCATCATCCCGCTGGCCACCATCAATCCGGCGCTGCCGGGTTGGGAGTCGGATGCGCGCCGTGCCATCGCGGGCGGTGCGCGAGGATTAGGCGAACTCCGCCCGCACAACCAGGGCTGGGACCCGTTGGGTGCCCAGGCCTACCGTCTGTACGGCCTCGCTGTCGACGCCAACGCCGTCCTGATGTGGCACGTGAGCGAAGAGGTCGGGCACGAGTATCCGGGCAAGCGCGGCGGGATCCGCTCTGAGGAACTGTGGCGCGTCGCAGTCGAATTTCCCGGATTGCGGATGATCGCCGCACATATGGGCGCCGCTCTTTCATTTTTCTTACACATGCCAGAAGTGAGAGGGGCGCTGTCGAACGTCTGGTTCGATACGGCAGCGTTTGGGTTGCTGTATGATGACAGAAGTGTTGCACGACTCGTGGACCTCGCTGGTCCCGAACGTGTGCTCTTCGGCTCAGATTACCCGCTGCTTTCGCCCCGGCGCCAGCTACAACGCGTGACTGCGCTTCTTCCCGGCGGCGTCGCGCAAGCAGTTTGTGGCGGCAACGCCGAATCCCTGTTCTCGGACAATCGCGACTCATGACTGAAAGTGCCCCCGATCAAGTCAGGCTTTTCGTGGCCTGCGAAGTTCCCGACGATGTGAAGGAATCCATCGGTGGGGTTATCACCACGCTCAAATCAAGGAGCGGCTCCGCCGTGCGTTGGATCCGCCCGGAAGGCGTGCACGTCACGCTCAAGTTTCTCGGTGAGGTGCCCGTCAAGAAGCTCCCGGGAATCAAGCTCGCGATCCAGGAAGCGGTAGTCGGCCACTCCCCGTTCGAGCTCGAGTTTTCGAACATCGGCACGTTCGGCGGCCGTGAAGGCCTGCGCATCATGTGGGTCGGCATCGCCGGAGATGTGCTGCGCCTCGAAGCCCTGGTTCGCGCAGTGAACGCGGCGCTGGCCGTGGTTGGTTTCGAACCGGAGCGTCGGCCGTTTCGCCCTCACCTCACCCTTGGCCGCGTGCGCGATGAGATCCCGACGCGCCAACGAGCCCAGATTGAGGTTGACGTCGGCAAGCTCGACGTTCCGCTGACCAGCTGGCGAACGTCCCAGGTTTCTCTCATGCGCAGCCGCATCACGGCAACGACCGTCACGTACGAAGTGATCGCAACGTTCCCGCTCCGGGTCTTGCAGCAGGCAACGTAGATCCGCCCGCAGGCACAACCGGAATCGGCCCCAACCGGGGCCAACTCCTAGCGTCATCTCTTGTCGCGTCGTCCTCGTATGATGCCAACAGATGGCCGCGAACGACTTCTTCCGCCTGTCCTACAGCAAGATCGCCTGCTATCAGCAGTGCCGGAAGCAGTACTGGTTCAAGTACGTCAGCGGGCAGCAATGGCCACCTCAAACGGATTCGCCGGCGTCATTGATCGGCACCGGCGTTCACCGCGCCATGCGAGTGCTTTGCGAGAGCGGCGATGTCGACTCCGCGCGCCACGAGCTGGACGCCTACACCCGCATGCCGATCCATGAGATCATAGCCGCGCCTTCGGAGCACTATGACACCGCCTTTCGGTTGCTTGACGTCGGTATAGCCGCACACGAATCCATCGAGAGCGAGAATCGCTGGGCTGAGCTCTCGAGCTATACGCCGTGGCCCGCTCGTGGTATCACGGTCACCACTATCATTGACCGCGCAGACCGCATCTCTCCAACGGAATACCAGCTCATCGACTGGAAGACCGGCCGGATGGACTTTGGCGAGGCGATCGACCTGCAGTTGGATATCGCTCACGTCGTCCTGCGCAAGGCGCGCATGCTCCCTCGCGACGCAAACGTAACCACCATCGGCTGGAACCTCCGCACGGGTGAACGTCGCGTCCGTCCGCTGAACCGAGGTGACGCGGTGGCCACGTTGAAATACCTGGCCGCTCTCGCTGATCTGATGCAGGCGACGACGGAGTTCGAGGCGACGCCAAGCCTCGCCTGTTCGTTCTGCGATTGGCGTGATCACTGCCCGGAAGCCGCGATTGTCGTCGAAGAATCTGACCTGCTACTCGAAGTCGATCTCGAGCCGAAGGACGGCGAGTAGCCCTGGTTCGTACCGGCCCCGTTGGGCGTGCCGAGCTTTCTTGCGGGACTGCCACGCGGCAGACAAGGGCATACAGCGTGGGCGCGGGGCGCGCTACACTGGTCACTCACCTCTTTCGGAGCTTTGCGATGCCTCAACAACTCGGCCGCTTTCTGACAGCGATGGTCACCCCCTACACCGAGGACGGCGAGGTCGATATTCCCCACGCTCGGCGGCTCGCCGCCCACCTCATCCGCTCCGGAAACGACGGGCTCGTGTTGGCCGGGACTACCGGTGAAGCGCCGCTGCTCAGCGCAGATGAGATGTTCCGCCTTTGGGAAGGCGTGAAACAGGAAGTCGGGGATTCCGTAACGATCGTCGCCGGCGCGGGGACAAACAACACGCGCCACTCGGTCGAGTTGACCCAGCTGGCGGAAAAAGCCGGCGTGGACGCCATCCTCGCTCCCACGCCCTACTACCTGAAACCGCCCCAGGAAGGCATCTACCGCCACATGCGGGCGATCGCCGAGAGCACCAGCCTGCCGGTGATCATCTACAACATCCCCGGCCGCTCCGCCGTAAACATGTCGGTGGAAACGATCCTGCGCTGTTCAGAAGTGCCGAATATCATCGGCGACAAAGAGGCCAGCGGCGACATGGCTCACACCGCCCTCATCATGGAAGCTGCGCCACACTTCAAGATCTGGAGCGGCAACGACAACGAC
>JBDTVB010000392.1:0-2955 GCA_040007415.1 Anaerolineaceae bacterium | reverse complement strand
AGCGCCGGTAAGCACCGCTGCCAGGACATCGCCGTCGGCCTGCACATCGAGGAAGAGTTGCATCAGTTCGGAGTGCATCGCGCCGTTGACGGCGTTCAGCCGTTCGGGACGGTTGAGGGTGAGGATGGCGAGGCCATCCTGCTTTTCGATTTGAATCGTTTCGTAGTTCTCCTGGCGAAGCATGTTGGACCCTCTTCTTTTGGGCGCATGATAGCCTCTCGCAACACCGAAGGGGACTGCAGGTGGGAACCCGGCGAGAGCGGAGAGCTCAACCCAATGGTGATGCCGCTACGCCGGCGGGCCAGCTTCCGCGGTCAGATCAGCCTCGACATGGCGCGGGCGCCAGCGGAAGTAGGCCCAAAGGCCGAAGCTGAGTCCCGTGTAGGCAAGGAAGAGTGCCAGCACGGAGAGGGATTTCGCCTGGCGAAGGGCGTCGAAGTACTGTCGATCCCGGTTGAGGAGGACGTGCCAGAAGAGGAAGACCGCGACAAGCGAGACGGCGACCCACACCGTCCGGTGCCACCTGAACAATTTGCCCCCATCGGTGACGCTGAGCGGGATCATGTTGAATGCGACGCCTTCGATGCCGCCGACGAAGACGATGATCCCGGCGCCGATAATCACCTGCCCGAGAAGCGAGGACGCGACCGAGTCGTTTGCGCGGAGCGGTTCAATGAGGAGGACGGCCGCGACGGCCAGGATGATGGCCGTGACCACTGGGAAGATAGTGACCCTTCCCTGTCGACGCTCGTCAATCTGCCCGGTGCCGAGGATGGCGCAGGACGCGACGAAGCCATAGATCGCGCCCGGTTGCAGCCCGATAATCCTCGTGATCGCCACGGAAGCAGCCGCCACTACAAGTGAAGCAGGGTAGGGCCGTACGGCTGCGGCGATGTCGAACGTACGCCGTGTCATCAGCGCCTCAAGTCCGGAACAGACGTACGTGACGACGCCGACGCCGAGGACCACGGAGAAGAACATGACCGCGCTCGAACGGTTGAAACCGAACGAGGGGTCAAGGAAGCCGTAGATCAGGCCGGTTAGCAGGAGGACGAAAACCGGCGCCAGGATGCGGGCGCCGTTCGGGGTCCCGGATCGCCTCGCCCTACGCGCGAAGCCTCGAATCGGGCGGGTGAGGCGGCCGGTGCGCTCGTCGATTTCGGCCCGGTGCTCCTGAAGCACCTGGTTGAGCAGAACGGAACTGAAGAGCACCCAGAGGGTTATCCCGGCGAGCGCGAGATTCGTTGCGACGGTGCCGCCCTCGACTGAGATCTCCTCGAGGCGTGGCATGGCGCGGAGTACCTCCGGCAGATCGCGCTCAGCGGCGTCACTGGAAGCGGCGGACGGTGGTACTGGCGGCGTAGCCGGAACCAACGCGGCTGTAGGCGTAGGCGTGGGTGTGACGGCGGCAAGCGTCGCTGTCGGGGCCGTGGGCGAGGGGGAGGGCTGAACGGCGGTGCTGGCAGGCGCTAGCGTCGCTACAGCCAGCGGCGTGGCGACTGGCGGCTGGGCAGTTGCAGTGGGCGCGGAGGCAGTTGCTGTGGCTGGAACTGGGGTTGAAGTCGGCACGGGCGGGGTGGTCGCGGTGGGAGTAGCGGCCTGCGACGCCTGGGCGACGACGAAGGTTATGGGGACGCTGAAGTTCGCCACAACGAAGTTGACGTTCCAGGTCACCGTGTAGCTGCCGGCGGTCGCATAGGTGTGGGTGTGGGTCTGCGGTGGCCAGTACATGGTTTCGCCGTCGCCGCAGTCCTGACCAGTGAACGGCGTGAGCGATGAACTGTCACCCCAGTCGAGGGTCCCAGTTGAGCCGGCTAGCAGGAGAACCCCGGGCACCCAGGTGGCGGAGACCGTGAGCGGAGCGGGACCAGAAACTTCGAAGCCCGAGTCTCCCGAGACTGGAGGGACGAAAGTGAAGAGCACCTCGATCTCGCCGGGCACATCCCCGCAAGCGGCGCGCGCGGGCGACGCAGGGAGGACCAGGGCGGCGCCAGCCGCCACCACCAACGCGATGGCACTGACTCCAATCGCGACGACCATGCGTGAGGTGGATGGCATGACGCCTCCCGGCCACCTGACGCGGCGGCCGGGCAACAATAGCGGGTATGACGGCGCGCGTCAGCACCATAGCGGCGTTACCTCGTCGCAGGCGTCCACGGCGAGGCAGACCTACTGCCGGCGGGTCGCCCTCACTCGAGGCGTTGGCGGTACTGGATGGCCTCGCCGAGATGCGCTGTGCTGATGCCTTCGCTTTCCGCCAAGTCAGCGATTGTTCTGGCGACTTTGAGGATGCGGTGGAACGCTCGAGCTGAGAGGTCCAGGCGTTCGACGGCCGCACGCAGGATTCCGCTGGCGCCCTCGTCCAGCCGGGTCTGTGCGTACTCGCGGACCTGAGGTGGGGTCATCTCGCCGTTCAGCGTGGTAGTTCCCGGGAGGTCGGCGAAGCGCAGGTTCTGGAGGAGACGGGCGCTCTGGATGCGGGCCCGGATGACGGCGGAACGCTCCGCTCGACCGTCGGCCGCCAGCTTTTCGTACGGCACTCGAGGAACATCGACAAAGAGATCGATGCGGTCAAGTAGTGGGCCAGAGAGTCGGCGCTGGTACCGCGAGATCGCCTGCGGGGGGCAGATGCAATCGCGCGTTGGGTCACCAAGGTAGCCGCACTGGCAGGGGTTGAGGGCCGAAAGAAGCATGAAGTTCGCGGGAAACGTGCAGGAGGTTTTCGCGCGGCTGATGGTGACGGTGCGGTCTTCCAGAGGCTGGCGGAGCATTTCTATGACGCGCGGGTCGAACTCAAGGAGTTCGTCCAAAAAAAGGACGCCTCGGTGCGCCAGGGTGATCTCGCCGGGGCGCGGCGTCGAGCCGCCACCGACCAGGCCGGCGTTCGAAACCGTGTGGTGTGGCGCCCGAAACGGCGGCCAGCGCAGAAGGCCGGTCCCGGATGGGAGCAGCCCA
>JBDTVB010000391.1:0-2957 GCA_040007415.1 Anaerolineaceae bacterium | reverse complement strand
CCGCCATCCATGCGCGTCGGCGGGTTGAGCAGCCCCTTCTCTTCGTAGTAGCGAAGGGTGCGCTGGGTGAGCTGCGCGCGTTCGGCGGCTTCACCAATCTGGAGGTAGGCGTGGCTCTGCGGGTCTTCCATCTCTGTCGACGGTAGTGTAGCAACGTTAACGCGCACGTCAAGGTGACATTTCGGCGCTGGTGAATTGAGCCGCGTTCGCACGTGATGCGCTACCGGGCGTTCCCGCTGCCTCCCCGGGCCGCAACTGACTGGTCGGTCAACAGTGGGCACACTATCGTGTCGCATATGGCCGTTCGACCCGTCGTCGCGATTCTTACGCTTGGCTGCAAGCTCAACCTCGCTGACAGCGAGGAGATCGCTCGCACCCTCCAGTCGGCGGGGTTCGCAACCGTGGACCACATCTGCGAGGCCGAGGCATTTGTGGTGAACACCTGTTCGGTCACGCACGTGGCAGATGCCAAATCACGGCGGCTGGTGCGCGGCGTGCGGCGCATGGCGCCGGCCGCCACGGTGGTGGTCACTGGCTGTTTTCCGCAGTCCGCGGGCGAAGCAGTGGCTTTAGCATTGGGCGCCGACTTCGTGGTGGGCACGCGCGACGGCGGCAAGGCCGCCCTCGTCGAGTTTCTTTCTAAGAACCTGGCCTTGCAGGGCGCCAACCAGCCTGTTCTCGCTGCGAACACGGCACGGCCGGCTGGTTCCGCCCATGCGCGGGCGTTCGTCAAGGCCCAGGAGGGGTGCAACGATGTCTGCGCCTTCTGCATCGTCCCGCAGACTCGCGGACGGGAGGAATCGCGCACGGTAGCGAGAGTTGTGGCCGAAGTGCAGGCCGCCGTGGAGAGCGGTGCCCTTGAGGTTGTGGTCACCGGGACGCAACTTGGCGCGTGGGGACGCGATTTCGCGGAGCCGCTGAAGCCACATGACCTGATCGAGGGGATCCTCGAAGAGACGGACGTCCTGCGGCTACGATTCAGTTCGCTCCAACCGCAAGACATCTCGCTTGAGCTGCTCGGCCTCTGGGAGGATCCAAGGCTCATGCCGCATTTCCACCTCGCCCTGCAGAGTGGGAGCGACTCGGTGTTGCAGAAGATGCGGCGCCGCTATTCGGCCCGCGAGTTCATTCTCGCGGCCCGGCGGATCCGCGCCCTTGCGCCGGACGCCGCCATCACGACGGACGTTATTGCGGGCTTCCCTGGGGAGACAGCCGAGCAGTTTGACGAGACCCTGGCACTCTGCCGCGAGGTAGGGTTCGCACGGCTCCACTGCTTCCCTTACTCACCGCGGACGCGCACCGCCGCCGCTCGCATGCCGGACCAGGTCTCCGCCGAGGTGCGTAAGGAGAGAATGGGACGTCTCACGGCGCTCAACAACGAACTCTCGGTCGCGTTTCGCTCGCGCTTCCTGGGGACCACTCGCCCCGTGCTCTGGGAGACCGAGCGCCAATCCGAAGATGGCACGCAGTGGTTCGGGCACACGGACAACTACATCGGCGTCTACGCGACAGGGAACGGCCTGCGGAACCATGTGACGCCGATCTTGCTGGCCGCGTTGTACCATGATGGTGTGGGAAGCAGTTGCCCACAGGAGGAACCATGAACGTTTTTCGACGGATTCTTCTGGTCTTCTATAGCCTGTTGGTGATTGCCGCCGCTGGCGGCCTTATCGGCCTTGCCTGGAACCAGGATCGCAAGCTCGACATTTCGTTGAGCGACCTGAACCTGCAGGCATTCATCACCAGCACTGATAGCGCCAAGATTGCCTTCACCGCGATCTGCGGCGCCGTTGCGTTGTTCGGCCTGTTGACCCTCATCATCGCCGTCCTGCGACCCTCTAAAGAGACGAGTTCCGGTACGCTCCGAATGACGCAGGCAGATGGCGGCACGGTGGAGGTCACCTCAGGCGCAATTGAAAGCCTCCTTCGCCAGGAACTCGAAAGCTACCCCGAAGTTCGGAAGGTCACCCCTCGCGTGCGCGTGAGTGGCGGCGCCGTGGACACCTATCTCGACGCCAGTATCGATCCCGGCGCAAACATCGCGAACATCACCACAATGCTCGGACAAGGGGTGGCGAGCGTGCTGCGGGATCAGGTTGGTGTCACGAACGTTCGCCGTCCGAGCATCAAGATCGGCTACGACACTTCATCGGATGGTCGACCAAACGGGTCGTCCGCCTCGCGCAAGTCGGATGCGCGCCCGGTGGTGCGAGCGGATATCCAGCCCGTCGCGCCTGCGCCGCAAGCTGCAGTTGCGCCCGAAGTTATCGGCAAGGCCGCGCCGCCCGATTACGGCCCGGAACCGCCCTTCATGACGCCACCACCGCGTCCTGAGGACCCAACCGTCCATGACTGACGCCCCTCCCAGTGCCAGCGAACTGCCATGGGTGATGGAGGCGTTGCTCTTTGTGGCGGATGAACCACAGAGCCTGGGGGCGCTCGCGCGTGCGGCTGGCGTTTCTGAACCAGCGGCGCGCAAAGCCCTCCATCAGCTAACCGCGGAGTACGAAGTGAGGGGACTCCGCGTCATGGAAGATGGCCAGAAGTTCCAACTGGTCAACGCCCCCGAGTACGGCCGCTACGTCGATGAACTGCTCGGCACCGGGCCGGGCCAGCGGCTCTCTCGCGCCGCGCTCGAAACGCTCACGATCATCGCCTATCGCCAGCCCTGCACACGCGCCGAAATCGAAGGCATTCGTGGGGTCAACAGCGATAAGCTGGTTGGCACCCTCGAGCAACGCGGACTGATCGACCGCGTGGGAACCGGCGACGGCCCCGGCAAACCGAAGCTCTACCGCACGACGATGAGGTTCTTCGAGCACTTCGGGATTCGCAGCCCGCAGGAGCTACCGGCGCTGCCGAGGGACGAGCCCGAGCCGGAAATCGCCGCTCTCTAGGGTGCTTCAGGAGGCCGGCCGCGGTTCGACGGCGAAAAGTTCGCCACTCAGCCGAAAATG
>JBDTVB010000390.1:0-2967 GCA_040007415.1 Anaerolineaceae bacterium | reverse complement strand
CCCGAGCTGGTACATGAACATGGCCAGCGGCCGGCTGGCCGTGACTGACGGGTCCTTCTGCCGCACCGAGCCCGCCGCTGCGTTGCGCGGGTTTGCGTACAGGGAGAGCGGCCTTTTCCCGGCCTGCTCGCGCTGGTGGTTCGCCTCGCCGATGCCGGCGTTCAGCGATTCGAACCCGCTCTTGCTCATGAAGACCTCGCCGCGTACCTCCATCCTTGAAGGGTAGTTACCATGTAGCTCCTGGGGAATGGAGGCGATCGTGCGCAGGTTCGCGGTGACGTTCTCCCCCTGCCGGCCGTCGCCACGCGTGGCTCCCTGTACGAACCTGCCGTTCTCGTACACCAGAGCCATCGCCAGCCCGTCGATCTTCGGCTCGCTCACGATCGCGAAGTCGTCGCTGTCCATGCGCTCTGCCACTCGCCGATGCCACCCTTCCAACTCCTCGATCGTGAAGCAATTGCCCAGGCTGAGCAGCGGCACCCGATGTTCTACCACGTCGAACGTTTGCAGCGGGGTCGAACCAACGCGCTGGGTCGGAGAATCGGGAGTGATCAGTTCGGGGTACTGGCGTTCGATTGCGCGCAGTTCGTTGAGCATCTCGTCGTAAACCGCGTCCGGGATTTCGGGCGCGTCCAACTCGTAGTACCGCCGGTTGTGGTAGTTCAGCTGCGACCTGAGCTCTTCGCTGCGCAACCGGGCATCGTACTGGTTCGATTCTGCCATCGCTCACTGAGTATATCGGAGCACGCCTCCTCGGAGCCTCCTGCTACACTCAATGGACTATGACCGGTCCAGTTGTCGTCATCGATTACGGCGCGGGAAATCTGCGCAGCGTCGCACGCGCCCTCGCGCACGTGGACGAGGCGCCGATTGTCTCCGCCGACCCCTCAGACATCGATCGCGCCGGGGCGGTCGTGCTCGCGGCCGTCGGCGCCGCCGCCGACACGATGTCTAACCTCGTCTCGCGCAACCTCGTTGAGCCTTTGCTGCAGTACATCAACGCCGGTCGGCCGTTCCTGGGCGTCTGCATGGGCCTCCAGGCGTTGTTCGACCGCTCCGAAGAGGGTGGCGGCCAGCAATGTCTCGGCGTGCTCCCCGGCGAGGCTCGCCTATTCGAAGCCGGTGACGGCCGGAAGGTTCCACACATGGGCTGGAACACCGTGGATTGGGTGCGTAGCCACCCTGTGGCCACTGATATTCCGACCGGCAGCTACTTTTACTTCGTCCACAGTTACTACCCGTGGACAGACTCCGCAGACCTCGCCCTCGGCACCACTGACTACGGCGTTACATTCCCCAGCATCGTAGCGCGAGGCAGCATCGTGGCCGCGCAGTTCCACCCGGAAAAGAGCGGCCAACATGGTCTCCGGCTCTACTCGAACTTCGTGAAATGGGCTCGCGCCGGGGCTCCGCACACCGATGAGCCAGCCGCCCTCCGCGCTAGTGGGGTGGGCTGATGTTCGAAGTGATCCCCGCCATCGATCTTCGCGGCGGGCGTTGCGTCCGCCTCTTCCAGGGCGACTACGCGCGCGAAACTGTCTACGGAAACCCTCTGGAGATGGCCCGCAAATGGGAGGCGCTGGGTGCGCCTCGTCTTCACGTCGTTGACCTTGATGGCGCGAAGCACGGCAGGCCGGTCAACCATGGTGTGATCGAAGAGATCTGCGCCGGCGTGAAGATCCCGGTTGAGGTCTCGGGCGGTATTCGCGACCTGCACACAATCGAACTCACCTTCGCGCGCGGAGCCTCGCAGGTGCAGCTCGGCAGCATCGCCGTCCAGGACCCGGATCTGGTCCGCAGGGCGGTTGACCGCTGGGGGACCGGCATCGTCGTCTCGATAGATGCCCGAGACGGCGAAGTGCGCACGGACGGCTGGACTATCGGCAGCGGCCTTGCCGCCCTCCAGTTCGCGCAAGCCATGTCCGACGCCGGAGTCAGCACCATCATGTTTACCGACATCGGTCGCGATTCGACCCTCACGGAGCCCAACTTCGAGGCGCTTGGAGATCTGGTCCGAATGCTGCCGCTGTGCCGGATCGTCGCCTCGGGTGGCGTCGCGCAGGTCAGCCACCTCGTCCGCCTGGGCGAAATCGGGTGCACCGGCGCTATCGTGGGCAAGGCGCTCTACGAAGGCACAGTGGACCTGCCGGCAGCCCTCGCCGCCGTCGACCGCTTCTCGGTCCCCGAAACGGCGGAGGCCTGAACATGCTTACCCGCCGCATCATCCCCTGTTTCGACGTCGACCGCGGTCGCGTCGTCAAAGGAATCTCATTCGTCGAGCTTCGTGACGCCGGCGACCCCGTGGAACTTGCCAAGCTCTACGACCGCGAAGGCGCCGACGAACTGGTCTTTCTCGATATCACCGCTTCCTCCGATGACCGTTCGACCGTCTACGATATGGTCGCCGCCACTGCTGACCAGGTATTCATCCCGTTCACGGTGGGCGGCGGCATTCGCAGCGCCAGCGACATGAAGATGATGCTCGAACTCGGCGCTGAAAAGGTGAGCATCAACACCTCCGCGATTCAGACTCCGGAGCTGATCAACGAAGGAGCCCATCGCTTCGGCAGCCAGTGCATCGTCGTCGCGAT
The DNA here is from genome assembly GCA_040007415.1 of Anaerolineaceae bacterium. Classification (GTDB taxonomy): domain Bacteria; phylum Chloroflexota; class Dehalococcoidia; order Tepidiformales; family Tepidiformaceae; genus PNKC01. The sequence continues at coordinate 376 of JBDTVB010000390.1, read as the reverse complement.
CGACGCGCGGCGCGTGCCCGGCAAGCATGACCAGTGGGAGGTCTTCACCCACGGAGGCCGGAAACCTGCGGGGTTGGATGCAGTGCAGTGGGCCAAGCAAGCAGTCCTGCGCGGCGCCGGCGAACTCCTGGTGACGAGCATGGACACCGATGGCCATAAGAAGGGCTACGACATCCGCATGCTGCGGGCGATTAGCGAGGCGGTCACCGTGCCGGTCATCGCCTCAGGTGGAGCGGGCGGCCCTGAGCACATGGTCGAAGCGCTCACCGAGGGGAGGGCGGACGCCGTCTTGGCCGCTAGCATCTTCCACTTCGGTCAGTATTCCATCGCACAGGTGAAGGAGTACCTCGCCGCAGCCGGGTTGCCGATCCGGCCC
>JBDTVB010000389.1:0-2967 GCA_040007415.1 Anaerolineaceae bacterium | reverse complement strand
CAGCAGTGCGGAGGTGGCACGGCGTGCGGTTAGCCTCCTCGGCGGCGGCTAAGCGAGCGCGACCGGACGGCAGTGCCTACAGGGGCGCAGGCCAGCGGCCAGAGCGTCTTCGATGTGGCGAAAGTCGCGCCGGTCGGCTGGCGCGATGGCATCCACGCGCGGGCAAACAGGTAGGCAGAACGCCCCTCCGCAGAGATTCCCGATGACCTGCGCTCGTCCCGCTTCGGCGGCGGCGAGACGCTCGATACTGCAGCCCTCCCAGCGCAGGACGGCCAGCTTGGTCTGCGCACCGCCGGCAGCGGAGTACTTGCCGAGGCTCCAATCAGAACGCACAACGCGGTGGCACGGTACGAGGAACGGTAGCGGGTTGCGGCCGAGCGCGGTGCCAGCCGCCCGCACCGCGAGCGCGACGCCCGCTTCGCGCGCCACCCACTGATACGGCCGCACTTCACCCCGTGGAATGCGCGCTGTGACCCGTAACACCATTTGCTGGAACGGCGGGAGGCTGTCGAGGTAGGCGTGGTTGGTGGCGTTCTCCTGGCCGGCGAAGACACGCCGAAGGCTCATCGAGAGGGCTGGAGCCTCGAGCGGCGGCGGCTCGAAGCCGAAGGATGTATGGCTGCGCTCTTCAAACTGCTCTGGAGCGTTCGTGATCAGGTGGACGAGGATTCCATCGTGTACGACGCGGAGCATACCAACGGGGATCTCGAGGTCGAAGAAGCCGATGAGCCCGTGGGCGCGCGCGTGGCGGCCCCGTAGCATGCTGCGTGAGGTACGCAGAAACGTCGGCGAAGGCGCTTCACCGAACGCCGCACGCTCGCTATCGCTCAGCTCCGAGTCATCCAACCCCGGGTCACGGATTTCGGACATATCCATCCTCCTCCAGCAGTTCGCGCAGACGCGCCAGCGCCCGGAACGACATCTGTTTGATTGCTGGTTCGGTTTTCCCGAGCTGCTCAGCGACCTGGCGGCACGACCATTCGTGCCCAAACCGCAGCACCAGGACCTCCCGGTGCACTTCGGTCAGGCGGGCGAGGGCGGCGCGTACCGTGGCGCCGTCCTGGTCACGTACAAGTGCAGTGCCCAGCCAGTTGTCGTCTGACGAATCGTGGCCCAGGAACGGCGATTCCCGCTGGCCTCGCCGGGCGCCATCGATGGCCAGGTTGCGAGCAATCGTGAAGAGCCAAGCGTGAAACGGGCGTCCGGTGTCCTCGTAGCTCGAAAGCCGGACGATCGCCCGGCGGTAGGTCTCCGAGACAAGGTCCTCCGCCCGGTGGTGGTCGCGCACCAGCGAGTAGGCGAACCGGTAAACCGACGGCGCCGTCTGGTCGTAGAGCTGGCCGAAGGCGTCGGAATCAGTCCGGGCGGCAAGAATCAGTTCCGTTTGGTCCACGCAGAGAGGGTAACGGCCCGGCTGTGCGCTGGTAACGCTTTTCGCCCACTCGAATGCCGGGTATCGTTGCGCGTCAGATCAGGAGAACGCTCATGCCGACCAAGACCGTCAAAGCGACCAGGCCAGCCGCCGTAGAATCCCGCTTTCCCCGCACCGTTACGTTGAAGGGCGGGAAGAAGGTTGAGCTTCGCCTGATGGGCGGCGGTGACCAGGCGCGCATGCTGAGCTTCGCCCACGGCCTCCCAGCCGATGACCTGCTGTTCCTGCGCCGCAACATCGCCGAACCGGCAGCCGTGCAGGAGTGGATCGACGACATCGCCACGGGCCAATCGCTGACCGTTTTGGCGATCGACGGCGAGGCTATCGCGGGCTATGGCTCGCTCCACCTCAACCCCGCCTCATGGATGCGCCACATCGGCGAAATCCGCATGCTCGCGGGCGTACGGCATCGCGGTGGGGGCCTCGGCCGGGTGCTGGCAAGCGAAATCTACGCCACCGCCAAGCTCATGGGGCTGCGCAAGCTGACCGCCCAGATGACGCTGGACCAGTCCGGGGCGCGGACGACATTCGAGCGCCTCGGCTTCAAGCCTGAAGCGCTGCTCACGGACTGGGTGATGGCTGGCGACGGCCGCACCCGCGACCTGCTGGTGATGGCCTACGACCTGGAGGGGCTGACCGACACCGTCGACGTTTGAGTTAGGCAGGCACGGCCGCTGCGGCGGCCTTCAGTTCGTCGAACGATTCGCGGATGAGGGTCGCGACGTGGGCAACGTCTGGAACGAGTTTCGGATCGGCGCAGATGCCCCAGTAGAGCACGCCGTTGTAGCTGGTGAGACAGACGTTCAGACCGAGTCCAGCGCTCAGCGGGACAAGCGGCCACAGCTCTTCGACCTTTCGGCCCGCGATGTAGAGCGGGATCTGGGGGCCGGGCACGTTCGTACAGATGAGGTTGAAAAGGCTCTGGCCGTTGGGCGCCATCGTTCCAGCGAGCGCCTGGAGGGCGGGCGGGACCTGTTCGGTGAGCCGCGTCATGAGGGCGAAACCTCCCGCCTGGTTGGCGGTTTTCAATCGTCCCATGCCAGCGATAACGGCCTTGTGGCGTTCGGCCGGGTCAAGCAATCCGACCGGCAGCGGCGCGATGAGCATCGAGACCGCGTTGCCGAGGGCCGTCTTGTCCGCTTCGGTGCGCACGTTCACAGGCACCATCGCTCGGAGCTCCATGCGCTCCGTTGGGATGCCCTTCTCGCGAAGATAGACGCCAATGCCACCAGAAAGCGCCGAGAGCACCACATCGTTGATCGTCCCGCCGAGCACGCCGCGCACAGCGCGAATCTCAGCGAACGGGAGGGCAACGACTGCATAGCTTCGGTTTCCAGAGACCGGCCGATTGAATGGTGTGGCTGGCGCAGGCTGGACCAGCGAAGGCGCAGCCGAGATCAGGGCGCCTGTGACCGCCTGCATGTCGCGCATCTGCTGTTGCGGGTCCATGGCCCAGCGTACCGCTTCGGTCGATTGGGCCATGGCCGCTTCTACCGCGTCCCGCCAGGCGTCGCGTGCCCGTGCCATAGTGCTGC
>JBDTVB010000388.1:0-2972 GCA_040007415.1 Anaerolineaceae bacterium | reverse complement strand
GACTTGAGGAGGTCTTCAGAAGACGCGTGGATCTCCTCTAGGGGATGGGCCTGGAAGGTTGCCTTTGCCGGGCGGGTGCCGTGGAACGTAACCGGTCGATTCTCGTGCAGCCAACGGTGCCATCCGCCGTTCAACACCTTCACGTTCGTGTGTCCGTAGAAATTCAGCACCCACCAGAGGCGCGAGGCGACCAGCGCATTGTTGTCGTCGTAGGTGACAACCGTGGTGTCGTTGGCGATGCCGAGGGCACCCATCAAGGCTTCGAAGGCGGGCATCTTCATGACGAAGGTGCCGTGATCGCTGCCATCAGCGTCTTCATCCTTGATGTAGAAGTGAACCGGGAGTTGGACGGCACCGGGAATGTGCGCGCGACGGTAAGCTTCGACAGTGGCGCAATCGACGATTCGGACGTTCGGGTCCGTCGCGTGTTCGGCAAGCCAATCGGGTTCGACGAGGAGTTCTGGGCGGGCGTAGTCCATGATTGGGCCCCTTTCTGACGCTGAGCGGGTTCGCCGGAAGTACGTCCCACAAGCGGGCTCGCTGGCACCGTTCGAGTGCGCCGACGAAGTGTACCGCGCGGAGTGCCGGCGCACACCTGCAAGTGGTGTCTGCAGGGCAGGCGAAGAGTAAGATCGATGGACAAATCACACTGGGGAGTTTGGCAAGTGGCCGCTGGTAACGCTGTGCTTGATGTAACGGATGCAACTTTCGTGAATGACGTGCTGGAGCGATCGAAGACGGTGCCAGTCGTGGTGGACTTCTGGGCACCGTGGTGCGGACCGTGCCGTGTGCTGGGGCCGATTATCGAGCGTGTAGCCGCCGAGCATAGCGGCGACGTTCGGCTCGCGAAGCTCAACACCGACGAGAACCCGATGGTGGCCACTCAGTTTCGCATCCAGGGCATACCGGCGGTGAAAGCTTTCAGGGGCGGCGTGATGGTCTCGGAGTTCACCGGCGCACTCCCGGAGCCGCAGGTACGGGCCTTCTTCGCCAAGCTCGTCCCCAACGAGGCGGAACGCGCCGCGAACCGAGCTTCGGAGTTGCTCGAAAGGGGCGACGTGATAGGGGCCGAGTCGCACTACCGCGAAGTGCTGGGGCAAAGCCCGGGGAACCCGGACGCCGTGATCGGCCTGGCGGCGATTCTCCTCGCACGGGGCGCGGAGGAAGAAGCAGAAGCGCTTCTTGAGCGCGCGCCGACAGACCGTCGCGCGAAGGTGATGAAGCACGGACTCTTCCTGGACAGGTTCGCGGCGAAGCACGCTTCCGAGAATCTCCAGGGAGAGGCGCTTCAGTCGCCAGCCGACCCCCGCGCCCGATATCGCTGGGGAGTGATGCTAGCCGCGCGAGAACAGTTTGAAGCGGCGCTCGACGAACTTCTCGAGTCGGTGCGGCTGGATCGGACCTTCGCGGACGGGGCAGCACGTAAGGCGATGCTGGCGGTATTTGACATCCTTGGGTTGGATTCGCCTGTGACTCGCGACTACCAGCGGAAGCTCTCACGCGTGCTGTTCTGAGAGCCACCTAAGAGCCGGGCCATATGCCCGCGGTGCGCGCAAGCGCGGTGGGCAAGTGGGGCCCGTCCACCTGATTGATCTCTACCAGCCACTCCCTTGAGCCGACGTTAGTGCTATGAACCTTCGTCGTTCGGTCGCGCTTGCCCTTTTCATAGTCGGGGCTGTCCAGGTCTCGGTTAGCGGCCCCTCGGCTGCCAGGGCCGCTACGAACCAATTCCCCAGCGCGTCTGAGACCTACTACAAGCTGGATGTGCCGAACGGCACGATGTCCGTGGTTGTCGAGACGCAAATCCAGAACGGCACCAGCAAGGACGCCCTCGCCGTCCCTTTCTACACCCTGCCGACGGCGACGAACATCGTAGTCAAACGGGATGGCGCGGCGCTCGCTACCAAGGTGACCGCAGGTTCCGAAAAGCCGGAACAGACGGGCGTCGTGCTCGCCACCCTGGCGGCGCCGATGAAGGCCAACGCTCGCGCGAACTTCGTTATGACGTACGACGTCCCGGCGCACAAGGGTGACCTGATTCGCATGGAACCTGGCGTAATCGAAACCGTGTTCATCGGCCAGGGGAATGGTTCGTTCGTGTTCGTGGACGTGCCGTCATCGGGTGAGAACTACTTCGACCCCGGGTGCCTGAAGCAGAGTCCTCAGCCTTCCGATGCAAAGAGCGGTGGTTTCGATCGGTGGGTGTGCGGCGACGTAGCCGTCATCGCGTTGAACACCAACCAGCCTGACGTGCTCAAGCGCTGCGCTGCCCTGGACGACAAGTGCCGGCAGCGGGAATCGACGAGCGGGCTGTTCTCGGCGTTCGTGCAATCGATTACTGACACTACAACGCGGGGAAAGCTTGAAGCAGACGTCGCGATGAAGGACGGCACGAAGAAGCTCGTGTTCGGATTCTTTCGACGTGACCAGGTGTGGGCAGAGAAGCAATTTGCCCTGGCTCAGCAGGCGCTGCCGAAGTTGGAAGAAGTGTTCGGGTTCGCCTACCCAAACGGCGAGCGGATCTCGATGCGCCAGTCGCACCAGATCCAATTGGTTGGGGCGGCGGGTATCGCGTTTCCGGAGCAGGGGGAAGTACTGCTCACCCCGCACACCGGATTCGATGAAGAAGTCACCGTTCATGAACTGGCGCACCAGTGGGCGGGGTTCAACCTGACTGAAGGCTGGCTTTGGGAGGGTCTCGCTGAGTACGGCATGCGAAGGGTGGCACCTTCCCTCGGCGTCCATCCTGAAGACCGCAAGTGGCAGTCGCTCGGCTACAAGGATCCCCTGGTAACCTGGCACAACGGCTCACTCGTTGGGAATCCAGACTACTGGTATGGCAAGGCCGCTGCGCTCACCAATCGCGGCAGTCGCAGCAGTTCCTAGGGCCGGACCGGAACGCGGCCGAGGCGCGGCGTCGCGGCGCGCATGCAGGGCCGGAAACCCGGGCGAAGAACTCCTTTCAGCGCTCG
>JBDTVB010000387.1:0-2982 GCA_040007415.1 Anaerolineaceae bacterium | reverse complement strand
CGGGCGGACTACTTCGAAGCACTGGTCACAGCCCTCGCTCTGCCAGCACGGGCAACGAAACTGGCGGCTAACTGGCTGCTGGGAGAGGTGGCGCGATGGCTCAACGCCCATGACGGAGATATTGCCCACTTTCCGATCGCGGCCTCCGGCCTGGCCGCGCTCGTGTTGATGTCTGAAGGGGGCAAGATCACCGCCACCGTCGCGAAGGACGTTTTTGAGCAAATGGCCGCGAGCGGTCGCTCAGCGGCTGAAATCGTCGAAGCGGGTGGCCTCGCTCAGATCAGCGGCGCCGATGAACTCACGGCGATGGTCAAGAACGCAGTGGCCGCCAACCCGAAGCCGGTGGAGGACTACCGGGCGGGCAAGGAGACGGCGCTCAAGTTCCTCATCGGCCAGGTAATGCGCGAAACAAAGGGCCGGGCGAATCCGCAGGCCGTGCAAGAGCTGCTCGAACAGGAGCTGAGCTGATTGGCGACCCCAAACAGCACTGCTGGCCCCCGCTGGTATACTTGCCACCAATGACATCGCGTCAGCTTCGCGAGCATAGCGTCCTGAAGTGGTTCTACCCCGGCATGCACATCAAACGCTGGCTGGTGCTGCTGCTGTTCGGCATCTGCCTGATGGGTCTCGGTATCGCCTATGTCCTCAAAGAGGCCTATCTCCAGACCGACCTGCCCGGCATCTTTTACTACCTGACGTTGCAATTCATCCCGCGCTGGGGCCGTGGCCTGCTCTTCGTATTCCTCTCACTCACCACAGTTGGAATTGCCACATGGAAGTTGAATGAGTCTCTCTTGTATGCGTTTGTGCGGCCCGATCAGCGAGACGGGAACATGGCGCAGGCGATCTACAACAAGCGTTTCCTCAGCCGCGGCCCCAAAATCGTCGCCATTGGCGGCGGGACTGGGCTTTCCACGCTCTTGCGCGGTCTGAAGGGGTATACCAGCAACCTGACGGCGATTGTTACCGTTGCCGACGATGGCGGAAGCACCGGTAGGCTGCGCCAGGAGTTTGGCGTCGTGGCCCCTGGCGACCTTCGCCAATGCATCGCCGCCCTCGCCGAAGCCGAACCCCTGATGTCGAAACTCTTCCAGTACCGCTTCACTGAAGGCACCGGGTTAGAGGGGCACTCGTTTGGGAACCTCTTTCTGGTGGCAATGTCCGAAGTCACGGGCAACTTCGAAACCGCGATCCACGAAGCCAGTCGAGTCCTTAACGTGCGCGGTTCCATCCTGCCTTCGACGCTTGAGGACGTGACCCTCAGCGCGCGTACCCAAGAAGACGAAATGGTGCACGGCGAACACAACATCACCGAGCACGGCGCAGCGATACGCGAGCTCTTCCTCAACCCGGCGTCCGCCGAAGCGCATCCAGATGCAGTCCGGGCGATCATGGATGCGGACCTTATCGTCATCGGGCCAGGCAGCCTCTACACCAGCGTGCTGCCCAATCTCCTCGTCTCGGGAATCCAGAAGGCGCTGATCGCCACTGAGGCACGCCGCATCTTCGTCTGCAACGTCGCCACGCAGCAGGGCGAGACGGACGGCTTCACAGTGGCCGACCACCTTGAAGCTCTGGAACGGCACGCGGGCCAGGGCGTTATCCACGCCGTCATCGCAAACAACAACATCGCGCCGTCACTGCCCGAGGAGTGGCACTCCGCCGCGGTCCCCGTGAGCCGCGAGGGAATGGCGGCGTTCGGGCATGTCCAGTTGGTGCTTGCCGACGTGGTGGCCGATGAAAACCGTTACCGGCACGATCCAGAGAAACTCGCCGCTATGGTCATGCGCATGTACGATCACCGTGACTCGCTCGCCAACCTGTCAACGCACCACGTTTCAGGCGAGCCACTTCTCGTCTCCCGGTAGTTTCCATGTTCTTGCAAATTCTTCAGATAGTTATCTCGGTCATCCTTATTGTGGTCATCCTCTTGCAGGTGAAGGGATCTGGATTCGGCGCGGCGCTGGGTGGAATGTCCGGCGGATCCATCTACCGAACGAAGCGCGGACTGGAGCGGACGCTGTTCCAGGCAACGATTCTGCTGGTGATCGTGTTCATTTTCGTATCCTTCCTGAGCGTCGTTTCGCAGCCTTAGCTCCCCATGGCTCGTGACACTCCCCTCTTTCGCCGACCGGCTTTCCTGGCGAGCGTCATCGTGCTTTCAGGCCTGGCCATAGGCATCGCCCTCTATCGCGGGTTGTCAGAGCGGGATAGCGTCATCATCTCCCAGGGCGAGGTTTACAGCGAGGCAGTTACCGGTACCTGGCAGCGCCTGAACCCGCTCTTCGCCGGCACCAATGAAGTCGACGCCGACCTCTCGCAGCTGGTGTTCTCAGGGCTCATCCGGCTGGGGCCGGACGGCCGGCTGCAGCAGGACCTGGCCGCGCTTCCGGAATTGAGCGATGAGGGCCGAACGTACACGTTCAAGCTCAAGAAGAACCTTTTATGGACAGACGGGCAGCCGCTGACCTCTTCAGACGTGGTGTTCACTTTCCGGCGATTGGCGGCACCGGACTTCCGCGGTGACCAATCGTTGGCCGAAGGCTGGCTTGGCGTGGAGCTGTCGGCGCCGGATTCATCGACGGTAGTGATCAGGCTCAAGCAAGCGTCGGCGCCGTTCCTGGCGCGCAATGCCACGTTAGGCATCCTGCCCGAGCACTTGCTCGGTGGACTATCCGCAGCCGAGTTGTTCGACGCGCCGTTCAATGCGCAACCCGTCGGCTCGGGCCCGTTTAAGGTGGCATCCCTCGATTCACGCGAGGCGAAACTGGTGGCGAACGAGTCCTACCACCTTGGAAAGCCCGGCCTGAGTGAGATCCGGCTGCGGTTCTATCCGGACTACAGCAGCGCCCTGCGTGCACTCCAGAGCGGCGATGTAAACGGATTCATGCCGCGCGAAACCCTGCTCCCCGCGCAGATTTCAGAGCTGCGAAAGGCTAAGGGCGTGAGAGTGGACGAACTCACACGTTCTGTCTACAACGT
>JBDTVB010000386.1:0-2986 GCA_040007415.1 Anaerolineaceae bacterium | reverse complement strand
AGGGCGAACTCGCCCCTGCACCTGCCGCTGGGGCGTAAAGGGGAGGTTGGTGACCGGACGCCGCCCACCGCCTCAACTTGCGGTGGCCCAGAGCGGACCGCTGGAGCTGATCGTGGATTACCCGCACCACAGCTGGGCCGACCCGCGCCTGGAAACCCGGCCTTCACCGCTCGGCGGCATGGGTGGCTTCGCTGTCGCGCCCATCGCGGCGGGCGAGACGCTGCTGATCCTCGGCGGGCCGCCGCTCACGCAGGCGGAGATGGAGCGGACGCTGGCGGAGTACATCGCGGCAGGCAACTACTTCAACTCGATGCAGGTGGAGGAGGCCGTTCACCTGCACCTTGAAGACGTCCTTCCAGTGCCCTTCAACCACTCCTGCGATTCCAACGGCTGGATGGCTGACGCCGTGACGGTGGTCGCCCGCCGCAACATTGGCGCGGGCGAAGAGGTGACCGTGGACTACGCCCTACAGACGGCGCAGCCCGTGCCGCTGCTCGAAATTCCCTGCGCCTGCGGCACGTCAGCCTGCCGAAGCACGATCACCGGCGATGATTGGCGTCTACTGGCTGTGCAAATGCGCTACGCTGGCCACTTCGCGCCCTTCATCGACCGGCGGATTGCGGCCCTCTCAGTGCCAAAACACGCGCCGCGACCCTGAACTCACCTACCGGCGAAACACCCGCCGCTCCGGCCAGATGTTGGCGATCACCAGCACCATCGGCAGCAGCAGGCCGACCGCCAGGAGAGTGACAGCCGTGTACACGAAGGCGGCCATCACGAAACTGGCGGCGTTGTCGTACCTGAGCGACGCGGAGTGACGATCACCGGCCACCATTGCGGCGACCAGCGCAGTGCTGGCGGCAATGCGCAAAAACGAGGGCATCGAGCGCAGGAACCATGCCGCCGCTCCGGCGACCAGCGGCAGGAAGGCGATGAACGCGAGCTCGACGTAGATCCCTTGCCAGGAGTTGAATTGGTCCTCGCGTCAATCGAAGAACGGGCGGGTGAGCAGGACTGCCAACACCGTGCCGCCCAGCGCGAAGACGGTGGACAGGCCACTGAGGCCTGCCCACCGCTCGCGTCTCAAACTCGCGCTACTCATCGCCGTCTTCGTAGTACTCGATGCCAAGGTGGGTGATCTGCTCTTCGCCCATCATGTAGCGCAGCGTGTTCTTCAACTTCGTCTGTTGGATGAACAGGTCGTGCTCCGGGTAGAGATCCGGCGCGTGCTGCGGGCTCTTGAAGTAGAACGAGAGCCACTCCTGGATGCCGCTCATGCCGGCGCGAGAAGCGAGGTCGAAGAACAGGGCCAGATCCAGCACCAGCGGCGCGGCGAGGATACTATCGCGGCAGAGGAAATCGACCTTGATCTGCATCGGGTAGCCCATCCACCCGAAGATATCGATGTTGTCCCAGCCCTCTTTGTTGTCCTTGCGGGGCGGGTAGTAGTTGATGCTCACCTTGTGGTAGACGTTGCCGTAGAGCTCCGGATGGAGGTCCGGCTGGAGGATGTATTCGAGCACGCCGAGCTTCGATTCTTCCTTCGTCTTGAAGCTCTCCGGGTCATCCAGTATCTCGCCGTCACGGTTGCCGAGGATGTTGGTCGAGTACCAGCCGGCGACTCCAAGCAGGCGGGCCTTGAACATCGGCGCAAGCACGGTCTTCATGAGGGTCTGGCCCGTCTTGAAGTCCTTACCGCCGATGGGCACGCCGCGGTCGTTCGCCAGCTTGACGATCGCCGGGATGTCGCAGCAGAGGTTCGGGGCGCCGTTCGCGAACGGCACGTCCTCCATCATCGCCGCGTAGGCGTAGAGCATGGACGGAGCGATCTGCTGGTCGTTCGATTCCATTGCGGCCTCGAAGTTTTCGAGGTTCATGTGCTGCTCGCCCGGCTGCATGAAGATCTCGGTGGACGCGCACCAGACGATGACGATCCGATCGCAGCCGTTCTTCGCCTTGAAGTCGCGGATGTCCTGGCGAATCTTCTCAGCTAGCTGAAGTTTGTTTGCGGCGGTCTTCACGTTGGTACCGGTCAGTCGCTTCACATAGTACTGGTCGAATACGGCGGGCATTGGCTTGATCGAGCTGAGGAAATCCCTGATCGGCTCGATGTGTTCATGCTTATCGAGTACGCCGCACTTCAGGGCGGCTTCGTAGGCGTTGTCCGGGATCGGGTCCCAGGCGCCGAAGACGAGCTGGTCCAGCTCGGCCAGGGGGACGAAATCCTTAATCAACGGGGAGCGCTTTTCGGTGCGCTTGCCGAGCCGAATGGTGCCCATCTGGGTGAGCGAGCCGATCGGCCGGCCCGTTCCCCGGCGCGTGTTTTCAACGCCAGCGATGAACGTGGTGGCGACGGCGCCAAGACCAACCAGCATTACGCCGAGCTTGCCCGTGGCGGGCGCGACTGGGCGCGCGTTTGTAGCGACAAAATCCTTTGGTTCCAAAACAACACCTCGATCGCGGGCGAGCGTCATCAGGACCCGGTGCCATTGCGCCGGGATCCTGCCTGTTTTCGCCCAGTGTTGAACGGTGCTCTGACGCCTGCCGAGGAGTGCGGCCAGGGCGCTCTGTCCACCAAAGCGCCGGATCACCTTCTCGGCGGAGTTCATCGGCTCACCATTCACACCAAGTATCCTACCAAATTTTTCGTTAGTACTCCAGCGTTGGGTGGCGAACCAACGGAGTTTCGGAGCGGGCCGGAAGTACCCCGTCACTGAGGTACTCCGATACCCGGCAACTTGGTAGAGTCGGGCCGCAACCACCACTCGAGGAGCACCCATGCCCACCATAGAAATCCCCGCGCCCATGGCCGGGAGCCTGAAAGAGCTGCTCGTCGCCGTTGGCGACAGCGTTGCCGAAGGCGACGAACTGCTGGTCATCGAGTCCATGAAGATGGAGATCCCGCTCGAAAGCCCGGCCAGCGGGCGCGTCTCCGAGATCCTGACTGCGGCAGCGCAGCAGATCGATGAAGGCCAGGTGCTTCTGC
>JBDTVB010000385.1:0-2987 GCA_040007415.1 Anaerolineaceae bacterium | reverse complement strand
AGGCGCCAACGTAACCCGACTCAGTTTTTTCGGTGTCGGCCGATGCCGGCACCGGGGGCGTTTGGGCGAACGCGAGCGACGCGCAAGCGATCAGCGCAAGGGAAACTGCGGAGGAGTTCTTGTTCATCTTTGTCTCAAAATGCCATGCGGCAGCGGCGCTTCATCGCGCGATTTTCGAGTCTAACACGCACATGCGTAGACTAAGCTTGAGACGAGTGGTTTAACGTGCTGAAATTGAAGGACTGTTGCATAACTGGCGACAACGGAGCGGCGAGGAAACTCGGCTAGACCGGGAGATCATCGCGCCGCAGCAGGAAAACCTTGTCCTCGCTCGCGGGCGTCACGAGCCAGGTGAACGGGAGGTGCGGGAACGCAGCCTCCACCAGTTCCCGGTTGTGGCCCGCCTCGACAACGAGCAACCCGCCGACATTCAAATAAGCGCGTGCACCGCCGATGATCTGGCGTATCGCCTCCATTCCATCTTCGCCGGCCGCCAGGGCGAGCTCCGGTTCGTGCCGGTACTCGTTCGGCAGCGCCGCCATCGCCGCCTGCGTGACGTATGGCGGGTTGCTGATGATCAGATCGTAGGTCTTGTCCTCGGAATTGACATTGTGGAAGAGATCCGACCGGACCAGGTTGATCCTGTCCTGCAACGCATACTCGGCCACGTTGTGCTGGGCGACAGCCAGCGCATCGGCCGAAATATCGACCGCGTCAATGTCTGCGTTCGGGAACGCATCCGCAGCAAGGATGGCGAGGCAGCCCGAACCGGTGCACAGGTCGAGTAGCGTGGATATGCGGCCTGGATCGGCAATCCATGGGGACAGCCGCTCTTGCAGCAATTCCGCAATGAAGGAACGCGGAATAACAACCCGCTCATCGACATAAAATTTGAAATTTCCCAACCATGCCTGACGCGTCAGGTAGCAAACCGGTACATGGTCCACCGCGCGGCGCTCGATGGCCTGATGCAAGGTGGCACGTTCGGCTCCTGTCAGGCGAGCGTCCAAGAACGGGTCCGACTGATCAAGCGGCAGATGCAGGGTCGCCAATACCAGAAACACGGCCTCGTCGTAGGCATTGTCGGTCCCGTGGCCATAGCTCAGGTTGGCGGCCTGAAAACGGCTGACGGCGTAGCGCAGCCAGTCGCGTACGGTCTCAAGTTCCGTGGGAAACGGGGTCATGGTGAAACCGGTGCCGGGCTGGCAGGCAGCAGCCGGTCCAGCATCTCCCCGTAAATGCGGGAGAGCGGATCCAGATCGGCTACCGCGACGCGCTCATTCAGTTTATGGATAGTAGCGTTGAGGGGACCAAACTCTACCACTTGGTCGCATATGCTGGCCAGGAAGCGGCCGTCGGAGGTCCCACCGGTACAGGAGATTTCGGGCGTGCGCCCGGTGACCGCGTGGATGGCGGCGCTGGTCATGTCAACCAGCCTGCCTCGCGGCGTCAGGAACGGCTGCCCGGAGCCGGTCCACTCGAGGTTGTAATCCAATTGGTGTCTCGCCAGAGTCTCCTCGAACCGCGCCTTGATCGCGTCCTGCGTGTGAACCGTCGAATGGCGAAAATTGAACGTGACTTCCAAAGTCCCCGGAATGATGTTGGTCGCGCCCGTCCCGGCGTGGATGTTCGATATCTGCCAGGTTGTCGGCGGGAAGTATTCGTTTCCTTGGTCCCAGATCGTTGCCGCCAATTCCGCGATGGCCGGCGCTGCCAGATGGATCGGATTGCGGCCCAGATGCGGGTACGCGATGTGCGCCTGCAGCCCCAGCACCGTGAGTGTTCCCGAAAGGCTTCCGCGGCGGCCGTTCTTGACCATGTCGCCGAGACGTTCGACCGAAGTCGGCTCACCCACAATGCAGAAATCCAGGCGTTCGCCGCGTCCTGCGAGCAATTCGACCACCTTGATTGTTCCGTCCGTTGCCGGCCCTTCTTCATCCGAGGTGAGCAGAAGGGCGATCGATCCGCCATGGTCGGGATTGCGCGCGACGAATAGTTCAACCGCAGTTACGAACGCCGCGATGGACGCTTTCATATCCGCCGCGCCGCGTCCATACAGGAATCCGTCGCGAATGCTGGGGACGAAGGGGTCGGTGTCCCAGCCGGACAGCGGACCAGTAGGAACCACGTCGGTGTGCCCGGCGAAACACACGACAGGTGGCGCTGCGCCGCGCCGCGCCCAGAGATTGGTCACTTCCCCGCTTTGCAGCGTCGAGCAGACAAAACCGCGCTTTTCCAGTCGCTCCCGCACCAGTTGCTGGCACCCGGCGTCCTCGGGAGTGATTGATCGTCGGGCAATAAGCGCTGTTGTCAGGTCGACGGTGAGGGAGTCCATCAGGATTGGCCGCGTTCCGGCTCGCTGCTGAGCCGGAATTGGCTGAATTGAACCGCTGGTCCCTGTAGCTGATCCGCTATGGCCAGACCGCTCCCATCGTCCTTCCGCTGCGCGGTATAGTGGTTGATCAGCCACGACAGGTTGGTCGGAGAATCGGCTGTCAGCAGTGCGTCTTCGTACGAAATAACGTTGTCCAGATACAAACGGCAGAGTGCCTGCTCGAACGTCTGCGACCCCGGATACAGGCTCTGCAGCATTGCTTCGGCGATCTTGTCGAGGTCGCCGACCTTGACCAGATCGGCGACGTGCGTCGAATTCATCATGATTTCCACTGCCGGTTGCAGCTTGCCCTGCTTGTTGCGAACCAGGCGCTGCGAAACGATGGCCCGCAGGCTGACCGCAAGATCGGAAAGCAAACCCGGCCGTGCGTCGTGGGGGTACATGTTGATGATCCGCGCCAGTGCATGGTAGCTGTTGTTGGCATGCAAAGTGGTCAGACAAAGATGGCCGGTAAGGGCGTGGATCAGCACGTGCTGCATCGTCTCCCGGTCACGGACTTCTCCGATCATCAACACGTCGGGCGCAGCCCGCAGGCCGTTGGTCAGCGCGTTATGGTAGCTTTGCGTATCCTCCCCGATTTCGCGCTGATTCA
>JBDTVB010000384.1:0-2994 GCA_040007415.1 Anaerolineaceae bacterium | reverse complement strand
ATCGGGCTATTCGTATACGGACTTGTCGTGGTCAACCAGGGCCATTTTTCGGCCGTTGCCGGGGCGCTCGCGCTGGCCATCATCCTTGTCCCGATCGTCGCCCGCATTACCGAGGAGATGCTGTTGCTGGTCCCGCGCTCGCTGCGAGAAGCGAGCTACGCCCTCGGAGCCCCACGCTGGAGAACGGTTCTCCAGATCGTCCTCCCAACCGCTCTTCCCGGCATCATCACTGGCGTGATGCTTGGTCTTTCACGCATCGCAGGAGAGGCAGCGCCGCTCCTCTTCACATCACTGGGGAACCAGTTCTACAGCACCGATCTCAATTCGGCCATGGATTCGCTGCCGACGCGCATCTTCAACTACGCCACGGGGCCGTATGACTACTGGCACGAACAGGCGTGGGCAATGAGTTTCATCCTCGTTGGGATTATCCTGATCATAAGCCTCTCCGTGCGAGCGCTGTTCGGCTCGCGCGTGACGGTGCGTCAATAGATGGAGACCAAGTGAACGACGTGCAAACCCATCAGCAGGACGAAACAGCCAAATTTGGCGGGGCGATTTCCATGCAAGCGTTGACTCCCCAGGCCTCGGCCACCGACACGGTCGCCGAGAAACCCGTCGCAATCAGCGCGCGCAACGTATCAGCGTGGTACGGGGCGAAGCTGGCGATCAGCGGGATCTCGATGGAGATTTACAAGAACGCTGTCACCGCCCTCATCGGACCATCCGGGTGCGGCAAAAGCACCTATATTCGCTGTTTCAACCGCATGCACGAGTTCGCCCCGAACGCGCGCGTCGAAGGTACGATCCTGGTGGCCGGCGCCGACATCTACGAGTCCGGCGTGGATCCAGCGCGGGTTCGCCAGCGCATCGGTATGGTCTTTCAGAAGCCGAACCCCTTCCCTACCATGTCGATTGCCGAAAACGTCGCCGCGGGTCTTCGCTTCATGGGAGTGCGCTCCAAGTCTGAGATCGGCGACCGCGTCGAGGCGTCGCTGAAGGCCGCAGCCCTCTGGGACGAAGTGAAGGATGACCTCAAGAAGCCGGGCAGCGCTCTCTCCGGCGGCCAACAACAGCGGCTCTGTATCGCTCGCACAATCGCGGTGGAGCCGGAAGTCGTCCTGATGGACGAACCCTGCTCCGCACTCGATCCTGTCGCCACCCTGAAAATCGAAGACTTGATGCGTGGGCTGGCGGAGCGATACACGATCATCATCGTGACGCACAACATGCAGCAAGCCGCTCGCGTCTCGGACTACACCGCATTCCTCCTGATGGGCGACGACGGGGCGGGCCATCTCGTAGAGTACAGACCAACGGCAGACATCTTCACCAACCCACGTGAAAAGCGCACCGAGGACTACATCACCGGGCGCTTCGGTTAAGAAAGGCCTCTCATGACTCGAGACCTGTTCCAGTCAGAGCTCGCCGAGCTCCAGGATGAAGTGCTCGTTCTCGGCTCAATGGCCGAAAAATCCATTCTTGACGCAATGGAAGCGCTTCGTGACGGGGACGCCACCTGGTCCCGCAAGATCATCGAGGACGACGCGAAGGTCAACAAGAAGCGCTTCGAAATCGAAGACCGCTGTATCTTCGTGGTGGCCAGCCAACAGCCGATGGCCTCGGACTTGCGAGCTCTCGCAAGCATTCTTTACATCATCACGGACCTCGAACGCATCGCGGACCACGCGGAAGGGATCGCCAAGATCAACCTCATGCTCGGCGACGAACCGCTGCCCCGGCGGCTCGGTTACATCCCGGGCATGGCCGACAGGGCGGTAGCAATGCTTCGTGGCAGCCTCAAGGCCTACATCGATCACGACGTCGATTCTGCCCGCCAAATCTGCGATGCCGACGATGAGGTAGACCGCCTCCAGGACGCCGTCTACGACGAGTGCATCAAGGCGATGATCTCCGACCCAACCTCCGTTCAGCGAAATACCTATCTCATCTGGGCGGCGCACAACCTCGAGCGCATCGCGGACCGCTGCACCAACATCTGCGAACGCGTGATCTACCTCGTGACTGGCCGGATGGAAGAGATCAACGTCTCCAAATACTAGGAGCGGAGCACGTGCCGCGCCCGGCCTCTTCGTCACGTCGTCAGAGCTCAAGCTGCCGCTAACGCAGCGGTCTGATATTCTTCCATTTCGTGCGTCGTGGCGGGCGTAGCGTAGTGGTTATCGCGTCCGGATGTGGCCCGGAAGATCGCGGGTTCGATCCCCGCCGCTCGCCCCAATTCCTCCCCTCCGATCGACCAGGTTCCCCAGCACCGCCTCCGACTGAGGGGTGCCGCGCGGATGTCGACCTCGTCTCGCGTTGATATGGCTAAAGGCTGTGAGAAGGACCAGTCTGGCCGTACTTGACGCGCTGAGCGTCCTGCAGCGTACCTATCGTTTCCGCTGAGCGATTGTAGATCTGCGGGACATCCCAACCGTTCAGGCCAGCGTAAGTGTCGATCTGGCTGCGATGATGGATGTCGTGCTCCATCATCATGAGTAACAGGCGCCAGCCAGGGAGCGTTGCCTCAGAATCGATCATCTCGATCCGCCGTTCGAGCCAGGCATCCGGAGTAGCCGCGAGACGCTCACGGAACTCGTCCGCACTCGCCGCCAACGCGCCGAGCCAATGGTCACGACTCGAGACGTCTGGCGGCGGCGGACTGATCCAGCCGTTGCCGCTGTAGGCGCTGGCAAAATAGAGTCGCGAGCCCGCCATGTGCCCGATCAGCTTGTTGATGCTCCAGGCCTTCTCGCCCTCGCCCGTCGCCGGGGTCCAGCCGTCCGCCTCGGAGGGCAGGGCCGCAATGTCTCGCATCGCACGCTTGTTGACGCCGTCGAAGTAACGGAGGAACGTCTCGACCGAGGTGAACATGGCAGGTCCTTCCAAGGCGTCCGTGACGGGCCCCGCAAGAGCTTAACTCGGGCGCCGGCGGCTTCGCTTGCCCTGCCGCGTGGCACTGATACCCTATGCGACGCGCGAACTCTTCGTATG
>JBDTVB010000383.1:0-3008 GCA_040007415.1 Anaerolineaceae bacterium | reverse complement strand
CGGGAGTTCGAATCTCCCCCTCTCCGCCAACAAGATCCAGCACCAGGAGCCCGCTGACAGGCGGGCTTTTTGCTTGGGCCCGTCTGGACGGCTGCGTGGAGCGGGGATCACGACCGGGGCTGCTGGGCTGACCGCACGTTGGAAAGTGCGACGGCAAACCATTCCGCCCTAGCCCTTCTTCTTCGCCTTTGGCCGCTTCTTCGCGCCCTCATCCGGCTCGTCTCCGGCGGCGACCGGCGCGACTGGCCGCGGCGCACGCGCAGTCCGCAGGTCCAGGAGAGCGTCGTCGATGCGGTCCATGCGCAAGAGGATGGTGTGGACCTGGTCGGCGAGCCGTTGGAACTCACTGAAGGGCACCCCGCCAGCGGCGCTTACGAGCGGTTCGAACGCCGTGCGACTGGCCACGCCCATCTGAGTCCGCATCTCGAGGTACGCGCGCTCCATCTCGGCCAACGCGGTTGCGCCCTCCTCTGATTTTGTGCCGGCGGACATCTGGGTGCCCCACGAGGCCACCACCTGATCGCTCAGCTTCTTCCAGTTCGCCATCATTTCGGCCATTGCATCTTGGGTCATGCGCGAATCCTAGCAGTTGGGGAAGGATCGGTGGGCGCAGTGCCATTGGATTCGCTCGCGTGCCGCGGGGGGCGGGCCAACAGGATCAAGACGAAGCCGATCAGCCAGAACGCGGAGAAGAGCGTGAACGCCAGCGTGTAGCTGCCCGACCCGTCATACAGCAGACCGGCCAGGAGCGGCCCGCCCGCGCCGAAGATGATGGAGAACGGCATAGCCACCGAGCGGATGCTGCCCAGGTGCTGGCGACCGAAGTAGTTCGCCCAGACGGTCTCCTGGAGCGGCACGGATCCGCCGATGCCCAGCCCCCAGAGCGCGAGGGCGGCGGCCAGTGGTATCCACGATCCTGAGTGCGCCGCTGCAAGGATCGCGAGCACCCCAATGGCCGAGACGACGAAGCCAAAGGCGCTCAGGAAGCGCGGGTGGAAGCGGTCCATGAGCACACCCCAGGCGGGCTTGGAGAACAACGCCACCCAGGCCTGGATGCTGTAGAGCAGTGCCGCCTCGCTCCGGGACCAGCCGTGGTCAGTGAGGAAAGGGACCATGTGCAAGAGCATCGCGCCGATGCCGATGTTGGCGATCCCGTAGGCGGCGATGATCATCCAGATCGTTTTTGTGCGGACTGCTTCGGGCCGTGTCCACTGCACTTCCGAGACGGACGAGACGCGTCGCTTCGCCGCGCTGAAGGTCGCGGCCTGCTCCGGCGTCATCCCGTCCGGGTGAAGGCCGTAATCTTCGGGCGCGCGGCGCATGACCAGCGCCGAGGGCAGGATCAGCACCCAGACCATCACGCCCAGCGTGACCCAGGCGTCTCGCCAGCCCCACTGACCGATGACGGCGGAAAGCAGCGGGGCCATGAGCACGCCGCCAAGCGAGAACCCGGATGAGGCGATGGCGACCGCCATGCCGCGGCGGGCGATGAACCACTTGGAAAGGGTGACGTTCACCACCAGGCTGCCTAACAGGGCGTTGCCGAGCGTCTGCGCGACGCCCCGGGCGAGGTAGAACTGCCAGAGCTCTTCGACCCTGCTGGTGGCGATCAGCGCCGTACCGCAAAGAATGCCGCCGACAAACATCAGCAGCCGTGGCCCGCGCCGATCGATGAGCGCGCCGATGACGAAGCCAACGATGCCCATCACCACGGTGGAGAGCGTTTGAACGGCCGAGAACTGGCTGCGGGTCCAGCCGAGGTCCTGGGTCATTGGCTTGAGGAACACCGTGGATGCGTTGGTCTGCGTGCCGACGGCAACAAACTGGGCAACGAGCGCCACGCCGACGATATACCAGCCGTAGAACTTCACGGGGTGCCGCAATCGCGCAGGAATTGCCAAGCACACCCTCCCTCGCAGCGCCCCCTCCGCCTGGCGGATGGAGGCAAAGCGTCCCTGGCGAATCCTAAGCCGTTTGGCGGTGGCTGGCTGGGCGGAGAGCAGGATGCAAACGGGATAGCCCTGGTTGCTTCCGGCTGAGAGCCAGGCTACTTCGAGATCGGCTCCTCGAGGGTCAGCGCCCGGTCCAGTCGGGCGCGCGCTTTTCGGCGAACGCTCGCGGCCCTTCCACGGCATCGGCGCTGCTGCGGCGACGCATCTCCCATTCGTAGCGGCCGTTGGCGGCCTGCGCGAGCGAGCTTTCGAGACCGACCATCGCTGCCTCCTTCGTGGCCCGTACGGAAAGGGGCGCGCAGCGGATGATGTCCCTCACCCAGCCATCAACGCACTCGTCCAGCTTCGCCAACGGCACAACTTCGCTCACGAGCCCCAGCTCGTATGCGCGCGCTGCGGGGATGTGACGCCCGGTGAGCATGTAGCCCATCGCCGCTTTCAGTGGCGCCTGGCGTGGCAACCGATGGACGCCGAGCGCTCCGGCAATCAGCCCGCGGCGCGGTTCAGGCAGACCCACTTCCGCGTGATCGGCCGCCACGATGATGTCGCAAGCGAGGGCCATTTCGAACCCGCCACCGAGAGCGAAGCCGTTGACCCGCGCGATGATCGGCTTGAACAGGTCAAATCGGGAGGTCAGCCCTCCGAAGCCGCCCGCGGGCATGCTCAGGTCAGGCCGTTGCTCTTTCGTCAGGCGGGACATTTCAGCGGTGTACTTCAGGTCGTTGCCGGCGCTAAACGCCTTGTCACCCTCGCCCGTGAGGACGCCGACCCACGCGTCGTCATCGGCGGCGAACTGGTCCCAGACCCCACCGAGCTCGCGGCTGGCGTGGGCGTGCAGCGCGTTCATCACCTCCGGGCGGTTGATGGTGACGTAGGCCACATGGCCCTTCTTTTCGTAGCGGCAGTATTCCAAGGCGATCCTCCGGGGATGATGCCGCGGATGATACGCGTTCCCTTGCGGGCCGGTTCGCCCGCCCCGCGAAGGGCGGCGGCGCGGGCGAACCGAGAACGGCGATTACGCCCAGCGCGGCTGCTCGCCCAGGTCGATGCCGAAGA
>JBDTVB010000382.1:0-3020 GCA_040007415.1 Anaerolineaceae bacterium | reverse complement strand
CCCGGCACCGATCCAGGTGGAGCCGCGGCGACCGTCCCACGGGGCGATAACGGGACGGACGGCGGCGAGCAAGCCTCCATTCGCCGCTGTGCTCGGCTCCGACGCACCACGGGGCACCTCGTGGTCGAGGTACGCGCGATTCGCGAGGATCAGTGCGGCGGTGGCCATCCTCTCAGTATAGAGGCGGGTCTCCGCCGCTGTTTGAGCAGCCCAGTCGAACGTGGCCCGGGCCCCGGCTACGATGGTCGGATGCGCATTCTTCGCCTGACCAACAGCAGCGACTCCCACTCTGGCGTTGGGCCGGAGGTGAGGCGTGGAATAAGGTTGCATGATGCAACTAACGGTGCCAACGTATCGGCACTCAAGCGAGGGGACCCCAGGTGACAACTGAACTCAAGCCGCAACTGACCACTGCCTACTGGAACAACCGCTCGAAGGGGCGCTTGCCCGGGATGCTTGGGGTGATCCTCGGTGAGATTGAAGTGGGCCGCGCGGTTGGCGAGATCGCGTTGCGACCCGAACTCTGGGCTCCCAACGGATTCCTCCACGCGGCTACAGTCATTGGGCTGGCCGATACGCTATGCGGCTACGGTTGCGTCGCGTCTCTGCCCGAGGGGGCGACCGGGTTCACAACCGTCGAGACGAAGAGCAATCACCTTGGCACAGCCACCGAAGGGACGATCACCTGTGTCGCGGCGATGGTTCACGGAGGCCGGGCCACCCAGGTCTGGGATGCAACCGTCACCCACGCCGAAACGGGGAAGACGATCGCCCTCTTCCGGTGCACGCAGATGGTCCTCTGGCCCCGATAGCGAGTTGAGCAGTGGCTAGCTTATCGGCGTGAACCCGAAGCCCCCGAGCAGCGTCTGGAGGTCATCCGCCACAGTTCCCCCATCCGTGACGAGAGCGAAGTGGTTGGTCGTACGCTCAATGACCGGCCAGCCCATCTCGCGGGCGCGTGCCGCGGGCATGGCGTAGCCATCGCTCAACTGAAGGTAGCCGCACGGCAAGGCAGCCCAACCGGCAGGGGCGGCAATCGCCTCCGTCCAGAAGTTCAGTGACCGCGGACGTTGCGATGCGAGTATGGTCGCCCGCATCGCCCGAGCGTCGATGAACGGAGCGAGATCGCGGTCCCGCCACTCTGGATAGCGGCCCCCGGCCTCCAGATGCGTCTGAAACGAATCGGCAAATGCATCGCCCACTTCCGCTCGGAGCATCTGCAGCCGGGACAGGCCGTCGCCGGGAAGGCCGGCGTCAACGAAGAGGAGCGCGGAAGCCCTTGTTCCGAGTTGGTGCGCAATGGCAGCGAGTAAGGGTCCGGCGCCACTGTGAGCTACGAGCACCACGTCCGAGGTGCCATTTCGCAGCGCCGAGATAACGGACCTCACGTGCTGCGGCCAGTAGGGGGCGCGGCCGTTGTCGCGCAGTTCAGGTACCGCTACGTCCCAGCCGAGCGCAGCCATCAGATCGCCCACGGACGCCCACGAACCGGGGCCGAGGAGCGGGCTGTGCACCAGGACAAGCTGTGTGGACACACCGCCAGTCTGCTACGGATCAAAGCCGCTTGCGAACGTTCCGCCATCGATGTCACGATGCGGCTGACGCTGACTCGGCACTCCTCAGCATTTCGAACTGGAGCTCCTGTGATTGATTGGCCGACTGTCCACAACGAGGCGCTCGCAATCCTCGTCCGCTACCTCCAGATCGATACCTCCAACCCGCCGGGGAACGAGAAGCCCGCCGCCCGCTACCTTGGCAGCTTGCTCGAGGCAGAGGGCGTCGTCTGCGAATACATCGAATCGGCGCCGGAACGTGAAACGGTGGTGGCGCGGCTCAGCGGGGACGGTTCGAAACGGCCGATCATGCTCTGCAACCACACGGACGTAGTGCCCGTTGAGGCCGACTACTGGCATGTCCCACCATTCGGTGGCGTGGTCAAGGATGGGCGCATCTATGGGCGCGGTGCCGTCGACATGAAAGGCACCGGCGTGATGCACCTGATCGCCTTCCTCCTGCTGAAGCGGCAGGGCATCCCCCTCAAGCGCGACCTCGTGTTCTGCGGCGTCCCAGACGAAGAAGCCGGTTCGCGGCTGGGCATGGAGTGGCTCTGTGAACACCGTCCGGATGTCGTGGACGTCGAATTCGAACTGAGCGAGGGCGGGATGGGCGCATCCCGGTTCGCGGGGAAGGGGACGAAGCTCTTTAACATCGCAACGAGCGAGAAGATGGGCGCCGGGCTTCGCCTGACGGCTGTGGGTACCCCCGGGCACGGCAGCCGTCCCCACGCGGACAACTCCGCGATCCACCTCATGCGCGCCCTGCTGAAACTGCACGATTGGGAGCGCGAGATCATCTACACGCCCGCAACAACGGCGTACCTCGAACGGCTAGCCGAGGCTGGCCTGCTGCCGCCGCTCTCTGAGCGCATCGCGGTGGAAACGCAGATTCGAAGGTCGCCTGCACTGTTGGCAGCGTTTATCAACACGCTCAACGTGACCATTGTGCGCAGCGGCATGAAGAACAACGTCATTCCGGCGAAGAGCGAAGCGGTGATCGACTGCCGTATTCTGCCGGGGCAGGATCGCGAAGCCTGGCGCCAGGCCGTCATCGACCGCATCGATGACGCTCGCATTTCTGTGGAGTACGCACGCGATTGGAAGCAGCCTGCGAATGTGCAAGCGGACTGGGACACGGAACTCTTTCGTACCATCAACTCCGTCCTCAAGGAGGCGATGGAAGATGCGGTGGTCGTACCAGCGATGACGGTAGGTGCCACCGACAACCGCTTCCTGCGCGAGCGAGGCATCCCCGCCTACGGGTTCATCCCTTGTCTGCTGAGCTCCGAGGAGGCAGCTGGTTTCCACGGTAACAACGAATACCTGGCCGTCGACAACTTTCAGATGGGCTGCGAGTTGATGTACGAAGTTGTACGCCGAATGGTGTCGTAGGCGTCAGCGACAACCGTTGGAGAAATGATCATTCGACCCGAGCACCCGGCACTGGAGAGACACCTCATGATC
>JBDTVB010000381.1:0-3027 GCA_040007415.1 Anaerolineaceae bacterium | reverse complement strand
GGACCCGGCGAACGCCCTCGCTTCCACGAGTTGTCCCGTCTCGGGATCCCAAATCTGCAAGGTTGAGCCCGCTGTTCCGGCGGCTGCGGACCCGGAAATCAGCAGACTCTTTCCATCGGGCGAGAATTGAAAATTGCGGACCACGCCGGGCAGTTGGATGGATCGCAGCTGTTGAAGAGTCCGAGCGTCGAGGATCGCCAGGACGTTCGAGCCCATTCCGGCTGCCACGAACCGGCCTGTCGGGTCGAAGGCAAGCCCGCCGCCGCCGGTGAATCCCGGGATCTCCACTGACCGTTCGGTCCCGTCTCGCAGGTTGAAGAGGCGGATCATCGTCGGCCCTCCCACTTGCTGGGGCCGCACGAGCGCCGCAAACGCGTCCCCGTCTGGGCTGAAGGGTTGAAGTCCGGGTTGGCCCGCTCCACCCCAGGTGAACTGGCGCGCTTGGGTCAGGGCTGGGACGTCGAGGACGATGAGATCGTATTTCGGCGCAGAGGACAGGTCGAACGCAAGAACGGCAAGGAATTTCCCATCCGGCGAGAATTCGAGGTACCGCCGAAAATCTTCTGGGGTGGATGCCGAGGCGACTACCTTTTTCGCCGCCGCATCGTGCAGTTCGACGAGACCATCGGCCGACCGCGTAGCGAAGTACTTCCCGTCCGGACTGACGGCGAAGCCATTCGGCGCCGATCCCGTACCCCAGATGCGCCCGAGGTAGCGTGGGTCTTGGCCGAGCACTAAGTTCAACAACCTGGTCGTCCTGTTTCCCGGAGCCGCTTTCGCGGCTTCGGCCGCGAGCACGAACGCGAGGCTGCGGTCAGTCTTCAGCAAGACGGGGATCTCAGTCTCCAACCTGGCGAGCGTTGCTTCGAGCGCGGAGGCCTGCGCGAGGTCACGTTGGGACTTCGCCTCATCTGTGGCTGCAACCGCGTGCTCCTTCTGCTCGTTGGCGTTACGCCACTGCAGCGCAGCGATTCCACCGACGACGACAGCAACGACAAACAAGGCACTGGCGACGGTCGCCAGAACGCGGAGGCGTCGGAGGCGCGCTCGGGCGTCGCGTATTTCCCGTTCGTGCAGCTCGCGTGATTCATCGAGGAATGCGCGCTCCAACGAGTTCAACTCTGGCTGTGCGCGCTGGATCCACTCGGCCGCGGCCGTCAGGCGGGTGCCACGGTAGAGCTCGCCCGGATCGCGCCCAAGCCGCTCCCATGCTTGCGCCGATTCCGTCAGGTGGCGGCCCACGCGGAGACCGTCGCGGTCATCGTCCAGCCAGCCACGCAAACGCGGCCATTCCCGAATCAGTGCCTCGTGCGCTACTTCCACCGAATCGGTGGAGGTGGTGAGCAGGCGCGCATCGGCGAGGTGCGTAATCACGGCCCGTGCGCGTTCGCCAACCGTGCCTTCCGGCGCCACCTCCGCGAAGCTGACCCGGCGGCGAGTGTCTTCTGAGCCTTCGCCAAGCTCTGTCAAACGCACGAACAGATCGCGTGCGATCGGCTGCTCGCTTTCGCTCAAAGTCCCGTAGATGGTCTCGGCGGTCTGGGCGATGGCGCCGCGCACACCACCCGCAGCGGCGTACCCGGCGTTGGTGAGCGTGCGCCCATCGCGCCGCTTCCAGGTTTCCAGGAGTGCGTGTGAAAGGAGGGGTAGCCCGCCGGGCTCGTCGCCGACCTCGCGCAGGATACGATCGGCGAGTCCCGGCTCAATCCGCAGTCCTGCCACCGCTGCCGGCCGTTCGATAGCCGCCAGGAGCTCTTCTCGATTCATCGGCCCAAGGAGCGCATGGCTGACTTCCAACGCCTCTGCGAGGCCAGGGTAGCGGGCCGCTTCGCCGTAAAAGTCGGCGCGCATGGAGAGGATCGCCATCGTGCGGCCGTCAGGCACGCTGACGGCATGCAGCAGCGCATCGATGAACTGCTGGCGCTCCTGTTCATCGCGGCAGAGCGTGAACAGCTCCTCAAACTGGTCCGCAACGATAACGACGCGGCTGCCCGCCGCCCGGTTGGCAAGCGCCTGACGCACCGTGAGGTCCACGGTGCGCGAGTCTGCCTCCAGGTCACGAACCACCGAGGCAGCCGAAACGCCAGCGAGCGCGGCCAGTCGCGACGCCAGTTCGGCGAGCGGGTTGGCGCCAGGGGTCATGATGAGAACATCCCAGTCGCGGCTACCGGGCAGGGCTCCGGCGCGCAATTGAGGCACGAGACCGGCTCGCACCAGCGACGACTTGCCACTGCCCGAAGCTCCAACCACCGATAAGAGGCGGTGGCTGCCGAGTCGTCCGAGCAGCGCTCCAACAACCTCCTCGCGCCCGAAGTAGAGAGCTGAGTCGTTGGCTTCGAAGGAACGGAGGCCCATGTAAGGGCAAGCGGCATCAAGCACTGCTTCCGGTGAACTGGTACCTTCGCCCATGCGCGCGAGCAACTCGCTCACGAAGCAGGGGTTGCCCTCAGTCTCGCGGTGGATTCGCTCCGCCAGGCCGGGCGCGGCGGCTACTCCGCCAGCCTGCGCGAGCATGGCGCTCACGTCTGAGAGCGAGACGCCGCTCAGGGCTGTCTGAGTGCTCCCGGGCAGGGCTGCCAGGGCACGGCCACCCAACGCCCACGGCGTGCCCTCTTCGGCCGGGCCAGCAAGGGCGACCACCATCATCCGCGAACCCGGCGGGCTCTCGGCTAGCCGCTGCAACATGTTCAACGTCTGGCTCCCCGCCTGCTCCAGGTCATCCAGGACGAGCAGAACCGCTGCGCGCTCGGCGACGGCGTTGAAGGTGTGGATTACCGATTCGATAAGCTGCTCCGCCTCAGCGTCTGGCGTGCCTCCGCGGGGCTCCGGCAGATCCGGCAGGCGCAGGCGCAGGGCTGGCACCAGCCGGGTCAGTTCAGGCCCATTGCCGCCAACCTGCTCACGGAGGACTTGCGGCTGGGCCGCGAGAATGTACCACCGAAGCGCTTCCGCAAAGGGCTGATAGGGAATCTCGCGATCAGCCTCACAGCGGCCATAGAGCACAACAACGTCGTTAGCGTGGATAGC
>JBDTVB010000380.1:0-3031 GCA_040007415.1 Anaerolineaceae bacterium | reverse complement strand
GACAGGCCGCCGAGGCCACCCATGCCCATAGTGTTGTAGCCTGCCATGCCACCGCCACCGCCCTCCATCTCTTCCTGCTCACCCTCCGATTCGGAAAGGATCGGGTTCATCTCCTCTACCTCAGCGGGGATAGCAGCGGGCTCTGGCGGTAGTCCTCCCGCTGCCTTGTTTCCCTGGGGTGCGGGCGCCGGGGCCTGCCCGAGTTCCTGTTGCTTCCAGAAGGACATCAGTTCACTGAAGGATGCGCGTTGAATCATCTTCCGCTGAATCGAGGCGCCTGCGTTTGGCGAGAATGCACCCAGCCGTCCAGCAGGCCCTTCTGATTGCAGGGCAGAGACCATTCGTGAAACCGCGCGGTTGCCCATCTGGCCTTGCACAGCCAGCAGGTCGCTGTTTCCACCGCGGTTGACCCGATCGCCTTCGTCCTCGCGCGTACGTGGCGCCGTGGAGTTGTTAGCGGCCTTTCGGCTGGCGCGAAGTTTGGAACCCGAAAGGGTGCGGCGTGCTCTATCTGGCATGAGTTTCTGGTCCCAACCTCGCGAAGTTGCGAACTCGGCCGCCCCCGTGAATTGGGCATCGAGAACGCGCTCAGTCTACACCAGCGGTGACATCGTCACGCGAAACGGGCACACTGCCCTCACCATCGAACCGGGGGCCTCCATGTACGAACAGATCCTCACCGAACAGCGCGGGCGTGTGCGAATCCTCACCCTCAACCGGCCCGAGCGGCTCAACGCCTGGAACGACGTTATCCACCAGGAGCTACGCGACGCCATCGAGAAGGCCAACGCGGATAGCCAGGTGGGAGCACTGGTGTTCACGGGCGCGGGCCGGGCGTACTGCTCGGGCGCCGATGTTGGCGGCTGGGCGAACCAGATCCAGGGCGGCGGAACGCGCGCTTCGGCTACCGCTGGCGAAGACAACTGGAACACGTTTCTACAGCGCATGCCGAAGCCAACGATTGCCGCAATCAATGGCGTTGCGGTCGGCGTCGGCATCACGCACGCGCTGCCAATGGACATTCGCATCGCCAGCGAGGCCGGGCGCTTCGGGTTCTTCTTCGTGAAGATGGGGCTTGTGCCGGAACTCGCGAGCTCGTACTACCTTTCGCAGCTGGTTGGCACCGGCCGGGCCATCGAATGGTGCTTGACGGCTCGCCTCGTCGGGGCTGTCGAGGCGAAGGAGGCCGGGCTTGTGAGCGAAGTCGTGGCGCCGGATCAGCTTCTGAATCGCGCTGTGGAGATCGGCGAACTGATCGCCTCCCAGCCGCCACAGGCCGTCGCACGCGTCAAAGCCGTGTTCTCGCAGAACGCCACCAACAGCGACGTTCGAGCCGTGATGGCAATCGAAAACGCGGCGAACGCAGCGGCGCGCAACGGCTCGGAGCATAAGGAAGCGGTGGCCGCCTTCATGGAGAAGCGTCCCGCGCGCTTCTAGTTTCGAACCCCCGTCGCACCGGAGTGCACACAACGTCCTGCGCGCGGCGTACACTCCGTCCACTCTCCCCCCGAGGTGCAGCTATGTCCCAGGCAACGATCAACGGCGTCAATCTCTTCTACGACGAGCACGGCTCCGGCGAGCCAATCCTCATCCACCACGGCTACACCGGCTCCCACTACACCTGGGACGATGTGGTACCGCACCTCGCTGACCGCTATCGCGTCTTCCGCATGGACTGTCGCGGAACGGTGGACAGTGGGCACCCGGCGGACGGCCACACAATCGAGCAGTACGCCGCCGACGTCATCGGCATGGTCGACCACCTTGGCCTGCAGAAGTTCACCTACGTCGGCCACAGCATGGGCGGCGTCATCGGTTACGAATTGGGCCTCTCGTACCAGGACCGGCTGAACAAGCTGGTGCTGGTAGCACCGGCGCCCGCCGGTGGTGTGCAGGCGCCGCCCGAAATGCACGCGCGTAGTCGCGCCCTTCGCATGGCGCAGGATGTCGAGACCACGGTTCGCGAAAGCATGGCCCTTTCGGCGCGGCCCCGTTCCCAGGCCTGGTTCGAAGAGGATGTGGGCCGCCGTCAGAGGGTCTCGGACGCCCACTACGACCAGTCGTGGGATGCGCTCTGCAGCTACAGCAAAGCCGAGCGTCTGGGCGAAATCAAGGTGCCCACGCTGATGATCGCCGGCGCCGCCGATGGCCTGCTGACTTCGAACCTGGCAGATTTCGCCCGCCTTGGCAACGCCACGTTGCACGTCTTCAGCCGCGTCAGCCACGGCGTGCCGACGGAAGTCCCGGAGGAACTGGCGAACGTCATCGCAGACTTCGCGAAGCACGGCGTGGTCACTGCGGCAACTCTCCAGCGTGGGCTGCGGGAGATGGCCGGAGCGAGGTAGGGGGCGCTCGGCTCCTGCTTGCGCCGTCGCTCGAACGTGATGGTCAGCGCTGCTCTGTGGCGGGGCGGCCTGGCGCAGGGAGGTTCGTGCCCTCGGACGCGGTCGAATGGATGTGCGCGATCAGCCGTGACCCCGCGATCGCACAGAAGACCGCCGCGACGGCGGTGAACGCGAACACCCCAAAGGTCGCCAGTTCGACCCTGTCGGCGGCTTCACCTGCGGCGATCAGCGCCCCTCCAAGGCCGATGCCGACCGCGCCGCCGAGCACCTCGGCGAGCTTCATACCAGACGCGGCGGCCCCCTCACTCCCCTCTTCGGCGCCCGCAAGGACGACCAGCGAGAAGGTGCTGTACGCCAGCCCGATGCCGAAGCCGGCCACTCCCCAGGAGAGCGTCACGAAGGCGATCGGTATCGAAGGGAAGACCGTTGTGCTCACACCCGCGATACCCAGGGCGAGGACCAGTGCGCCAGGCAGTGCCAGCGTCCGCCGGTCGATTCGCCGCCCGAGCCGTTCCGCGGCCCACGCGCCGGCAGTCCAGCTCAGCGTGGCAGCCGTGAGCACGAGGCCCGCGACGAGCGTCGAGTCGTCGCGAATCTCTTTGATCGCGAGCGGGATGAACGTTTCGCTGCCGAAGAAGGCGAGGTTGAGCAGCCCCATGCCCGCGACGGCAGCCGATGAACCGCGC
>JBDTVB010000379.1:0-3042 GCA_040007415.1 Anaerolineaceae bacterium | reverse complement strand
CTGTTCGAAGAGGACCGAGCTCTTCACTTTGCCCTTGTAGACATCGAGCGTGCGACGGTCGGCGTAGTACGGGTCGTTGATCTGAATCTTGTCGGTGGCGGGGTCAATGGCGACCGCCGCAATCCAGTGGCCAGGGACTTCCAGGATGATCGGCCGGCCCGCCTGCAGTTCGGAGCGAATCTCGCCTTCCGTGCCTGTTCCCGTGCGCACGAAACGAATCGTCGGTGAGCCCGGTTTGGCCCGCGCGATTTCAGCTGAGAGTTCGTTCACCGACGTCCAGACGACATCGCCATACGCGTAGCCGCGGCTTACCCAGCCATGGTTCGTCTTGGTTGCCTGGGTGTTGAACCAGGCATTGACGGAAGCCGGCGTCAGCGCCGCGCCATCGGGCATGGTCAGCAGGCTGAAGAGCGCCATCACGGTCGCGACCGAGGTGAGGGCGCAGCCACACTGCTCAATCGTCGTTCCACACCAGTCTGGCCCAAATTCAGGGTCCTTCGCCTTCGCATATTCGTCGTCGGCCCAGGCAGGATTCGTCTGGGCGAAGAGCGGAGCCGCGGTATCGCCTCCGGACGGGCGGACGGGCTTCTGCGTCACCGCGGCGTCCTTCTTTTCGCACATGTGGACGCCCGCGTAGGCGGCCTCTGCGTTCGCCGTCTTGGTTCCGCCGTCATCGTTGAGGCCGAACTGCCAGTAGAGCGCCGCGGCCACCGCCACCAGAAGCAGGGCGGCAATCAGCGCTGGCTTTTTCCACGGTTCGAGGGGTGGCTTGACCGCGAGCAGGCCATCTGCGACCACCGGCTCGGCGTCGATGTGCGTTGGCCGCGCGACCACTTTGTAGGGCAGGATGGAGGGTGCGCCAAAGAGCTTTCGTTTCGGCTGCCGCACGCGAAAGCGCAGGTTGCGCTGCTGTCCGGGATACAAGTCCAGCGTCGGCAGTTCGAATTCGTACTGGAGCTCCGCCTCGTCGTCCGCGCCGCTAAGCGCGTAGTTGGCGACGGTGTTGCCGTCGTTCTGAGCGGCAAGCGTGAAGTCTCGTTTCGAACGCAGCGGCTGGACACTGAGTTGCATCCCTTCGAACGGCAGCACAGTGATCTGCCCGAAAGCGACCGCTTCGCGCTGAAAGTCCACGGACGTTACGACCACCGAGTAGTCGAACTCCCCTACCAGCGCGTCCGGTGACTGCGGAGGCTGGATGACGATCGAAATCTCCTGGCGCGCACCCGGAAGCAGCTTGAACGTCTGTTCGCTGATCGCCACCCAGTCTGGCGGTAGGTCCGCGACCGTTACCGTGACCTGGTCCACCACGCGCCCTCGGTTGTGGATGACGAGCCGGGCAAACGCGGCCGTACCGGGCTGGATTGGTTGCGGTGGGTCGGTCAGGTTGAGGCGAATGACGGAAAGTGGGCCTTCGTCTTCGGATTCCTCGTCCTTACCGCCGCCGGGCACCAAGGTTTCGGGCGCGCCGGCTTCGGTCGCAGCTCCTGCGACTGGGGCCATGTAGCGCACTTCGACATCGCCAAAGCGGATAGTCTGGCTCGGTTCTACGAGATTAGGGACGTTCGGTTCGATGATGTGACCGTCGACGAAGGTGCCCTGGGCCGAGCCGAGGTCCTCGATCAGGAGGCGGCCGGACTCGATCAGCATCCGCGCGTGGCGGCGCGAGATCGACAGGTCATCAATGACGATGCCGTTGCCTTCGGCGCGGCCAACGATCAGCGAAGGGAGATCCAGCGGGAACTCGCGGCGACGGCCGTCGGACCCGGTGACCTCAAGCGTACCGAACTTCATTGTCTCTCCAAGGTGTCGCCGCACGCGCCAACGGCGCGCGTAAGGGCGAAGGATACCCTCAGAGGGCGCGGGGTGCTACGGCTTGGGGGAGTCGTTTACCGACTAAGGACCCAACGTCAGCGAACTCGACGTCGATCCCGCGAAGTTCGTGTTTCCCGCGTAGACCGCCTGGATGACGTGCGTCCCGGCGGCGAAGGTCTTGGAGAACGTTGCGACGTATTCACCCGCCACCAACGCGATGGTCCCGGTGCCAATCTCAACGAACGTTCCGCTGACTTTCTCCTGGAAGCTAACGCTACCGGATTGTCCGCCAAACGTGGTTGGCGTGATCTTCGCGGTGAAGGTGTAGCTCGTTGTCGTCGAGAACGTTCCGCCAGGGCTTACCGCGAGTGAGGTGGCGGAGGAAACCTGATTGAGGACGAGACTGGCCGTCGCCGACTCTGCAACGGCGACGTTGGTGTTGCCGTTGAACTTAGCGAGTATGGAGTACGTGCCGGCGTTTGCGAGCTGACCACTGCCGGTTGCCACGCCAGTGATCGTTATGCTGCCCCCTGACATCGCCGATGAAGTGGCGAACGGCGTCCCCGCTGTGCTCCCAATGTACAGCGAGACCGTGCCTCCGGTTGGGCTGCTGTACCCGGAGCCACTCACGCTCACCGTGAAGCTCATGGTCGTTCCCAGCGTCTGAGGACTGGCCGGAGAAACGGACGTAATGCTTACCGTCGGCGTCACCTGTGTGAGTGTGAGGCTGTGCGCGGTGTCAGAATCCGCCGCCGAGACGTTCGTGTTTCCGTTGTAGCGGGCCCAGATTGAATACGCACCCGCGTTGGCGAACTGCGAACTGCCGGTCGTGAAGTTGAAGGTGGCCGTGTTTTGGCCGGTGGCGATGGCCGTTGAGGTCGCGATCGGGGTGCCTCCGATACTGCCAAGATAGAGCGACACGGTCCCGCCTTCGGGAGCCTTTTTCCCGGTTCCACTCACGTTGACGACGATCGTGATCCCCGCGCCGACCTGGGCCGAGTCCGTGCTCCCAGCCGTGAACGTCACCGTTGGGGTCGCCTTCGTGACCGTGAAGGTCGTGAAATGGGTTTTGTCGGTCTCAACTTGGGCTGTACCCAGATACTCCGCGTAGACCGTGTAGGTGCCGGCGTTGGCCAGCGGAGCCGTACCGGTGGCAACGGTGACGGACGCTGTGCCCCCACTCAGCGTCTGGTCGGCCCCGAGCTGGGTGCCCGTGGCGCTCCCCACATG
>JBDTVB010000378.1:0-3044 GCA_040007415.1 Anaerolineaceae bacterium | reverse complement strand
TGCCCGCCAGCAGCTCGGGCGAGATGCGCGCATCCACCGGCACGCCAGTCTCGATAATGTCTCCCAGGCCCGTGCCCCGTTCGATGACGAACAGCCCCCCGTGGCGCTCCGCGGACATCCGTTCGGAGGCCTTCACCACCGAGTCAATGACCTCTTCGTAGCGGCGCGACCTGAGCCAGCCTTGGACCCCCGTGCGGCCGAGGCGGTCCAGCGAGCGACGTATCTCCGGCTGGAAGACGATCGCCGCCCCCACCAGCAGCGCCGTGAACGAGTTCGCTACCAGGAAGTTGATGACCGTTAGGTCGAACATGCGGCCGAGAACGACGAAGACGAGCAGCAGGGCCAGCGCCCCGCGCAGCTGCGTCATCGCACGCGTGCCGCTGAGCAGGCGCAGCGTCGAGAAGATGACAGCCGCTATCAGCAGCACGTCGATCGCGCTGGAGAAGCGGAACTGGTCGAGGATCTCGCGGATGTGGGTTGTATCGGGCATGGCGGTCACGCGCGCGGGAGTGCGCGAGCCAATCATACCCGAGCGCAACGCCAGCGCCGGTTTAGACCCCCAGCTCTCCCGTTGCGCCCAGCAGGAAAGCGACCACCGCGGCCTGCGCCCAGACCCTGTTCTCCGCCTGGTCGAAGATGATCGAGTTCGGGCTCTCCATCATCTCGTCCGTGATTTCGTCCCCGCGATGGGCTGGCAGATCGTGCATCACCAGCGAGCCGGCGGCCGCCTTGTCCATCAGCGCGCGATTCAGCTGGTACCCGGCGAAATCTATACGCCGGCGCTCCGATTCACGCTCCTGGCCCATGGACGTCCAGACGTCTGTGTAGACGGCCTGCGCGCCGGTGACCGCTTCGACCGGGTCCGTGACGAGCGTGAGCTTGCCGCCGGATGACTGGGCCCGCGCGGCCGCCTCGGAGACCACCGGTTCGGGGAGCATGTAGCCGCGCGGCGCCGCCATGCGCACATCCATGCCCAGCGCCGTGGCCGTGAGCACAAGGCTGGCGGCCACGTTGTAGCCATCGCCGACGAAGGCGATGGACTTGCCGCGCAGGTCGCCCAGCTTCTCCTGCACGGTCAGCAGGTCGGCGAGCGCCTGGCAGGGGTGCTCTTCGTTCGTTAGCGCGTTGATCACGGGGATGCCCGAGTACTCGGCGTACTCTTCGACGATCGCCTGGCCAAACGTGCGCACGGCGACGATATCGACGTAGCGGGCGAGCACGCGGGAGACATCCTTGATCGCCTCGCGCTCGCCGAGGCCCACTTCCTGGGGGGCCAGGTAGATCGTCTCGCCACCGAGGTGTCGCATCGCCACCTGGAAGCTCACGCGCGTACGCAGCGAGGGCTTTTCGAAGACTAGCGCCAGCTGACGCCCTTCGAGCACGCGCTCGGGGTGAGCCTTGAGCCTCGCGGCAACTTTGAGGACGTAAGCGGTCTCTTCGGCGGAGAGGTCCGCGGAGGAGAGAAGGTGGCGGGGGTGTTTTGGCATCCAGCAAGTATAGGGGAGAGACGTTAGACGATAGAGGCGAGGGGGCCCGAGAGGTGAGTGCGGCGGCGGCGGCGGCGGCGAACACTTTCTGAAAGAAGTGCTTTTGCGTTGCTAACACGTTCTAACGCGTCCTAGCGCGTTGGCTAACGCTTGGAGCGCGTTCTGGACGGTTTTGGTTGGGTTCGGGAGGTTTGTGGCGGAGATTGGGCGAGTGACGGAGTGCCGGAGCCTGGGGGCGCGGCTGTCTTGCGGGCGGTGGCGAGGCAGATCAACGTGCGTCTCCGACTCTGTTTTCACGTTTCTGCGCGTTTCTGCGCGTTCTGTGCACGTTCCTGCGCGTTAACGCCGTTCCGATGGCTTTCGGGGGCTGAGCGGGCGCGGTCTGCGAGGCGGGGCGCTGTCCGGGCGTGCATTTTGTGAGGTTGGCACGGGCCGGAGGTTAGGGCCGAGGGGCGGGTGGCGCTGCGGGTGCTTGGTTCGATCCGAAGTGTGGGAGTGGGGGAAAGCCCTGGCTGACCTTCTTCCCAACTGGAAGCCTGGCGTGTGGAGGGCAATCCGCAACAAAGGGCCGTTGGTATCGCATCTGGCGGCATAACGGCCCTCCACGGAGCGTGCCGCCGGCGGCACACTTGAGGGTGCCCCGTTAAGGGCAGCGGGGGTTTGCCGTGAACAGTCATCCAAACGCCACCCGCGACCCCGTCCTCAGGATCGTTGAGGAGTGGGTCACGGCCTACGAACGCGAGGGGTTGTCAGAAGACGGCGATCAGGATGCGTTCGTTGATCGCCTTCGCACGCTCGCCGAAGAAGCCGAACCAGAGTCCGATACGCACCGGGCGCTCGCTGGCTTCCTCGAACGGCTGGATCTCGAGGGATCCTGATTCGCCAGCGCAGTTCATTCCTTCTGCGAAATCCACCAAAGGGGGCAATGTGATGGTCTATTCGGTTCGAACAGTGCTGGCGGCCGGAGCCAGTGAGCTACGAAATCTTGCTCTGGACCTCCAGAAACGGCCTCCGGACGATCATGTGTTGTTGACGCTGACTGCCACCGCTGACCCGGCGGCCGAGGAGCGCGGCTTTCTGGTGGCACTCCGGGCGGCACTTGAAACCGCGTCCCAGCCGGCGCCAGCAAACGTGAGAAACGCATGGGGCGATTGGCCACACGACCTCTTCGCTGCCCTTGCTACTCACTCCGGTACGTTCAAGGGTTTGGGGGCGTTCGTGCTGGCGGAGCCAAACGGCGAGTGCGAACTCATCCAGATTGAGAACGCGGTCCGGGTGGCGGGTTACTACCTGACGCAGCCCGTGACCTTCCCCCTATGGGAAGCCGCAACGGCGCTTGACCCGGTGGTCGCGTTTGAGCTCCACCGGACACGCGCGGTTGTGCGCGCGTTCGAAGGGTTGCGGCTGGTGAGCGAGTCGCCGTTCGAGGGGCCCGATGAGCCCCGGTCCGGCAAGTCTGGTGCTGAAGGACAGGAACACGCCGACCGCCATGCGCGCGAGATGGAAGTCCATTTCTTCAACAACCTGGCCCGCGCTACGAAACCGGCAGCGGCGGAG
>JBDTVB010000377.1:0-3045 GCA_040007415.1 Anaerolineaceae bacterium | reverse complement strand
ACCTGGTCGTACGCCGACCATTTCATCCACACTACCCTGATTGAGCAAAACTGGAACGCGATGTTCCGCCGCCACGTCGCGGGCGAGCCGGGTATGCCGACGCGCGTCAACAGGGACGGTACCCCGCAGAACCGCGACGAGGTGATGGCCGGTATTCACAAGTGGACGGAAGCGTGGGCCGACGAGCAACGCGGCAAGTCACTGAATGAGCTGGTCAGCGTTGGCCTCGCCGTCCGTTCGGACACGCTGAAGCTGCTTTCCGAGCTCAGCGATGAGCAGCTCGAGTCCAAGATCCCGGGCACGCCGTGGGCGGACAGTACGGTCGGTGGCATCATGGCGGCCAACGCGGACCACGGGCGCATGCACTTCAACTGGGCGAAGGCTGGCACCGAGTCCGCCTGAGCGGCCGGTTGGTCAGCCGATGAACGCCTCGCTGCCAACAAGGCTTGGCAGCGGCTGACTCAACGAGAACCGGCGAATCTCCCGCCGTGCGACGGCCGGAAGGAAGCAGTGGGCGCAGTTGCGGGGCCGCGGAAATTCGACGGGCACAAGCACCTTGTGAATTCCATGCGCTGAGCAAGCCAGTTCGAACTCGATCACGTCGATCTGCATTCCTTCGCCTTCCTCGGCCGAGAGCCTCCCACAACCCCGTGCGATCAAGGTACTCCTGCGATGGAAGAAGTCCAGCGAAAGTTAACCGACAAATGTCAAGAGATCGGCACGGAACGCGCAGGACGCTTCCGACCTAATCGAGGCTCTGCAAGAACGCAATGAGTGCCGCATTCACGGCTTCCGGGTTCTCCTGCTGGGTCCAGTGCCCAACACCGGGGAGCATGACGCTCTCACGCAGGTTGGGCACGTTCTCCTTCAGTGCCTGCACCCCGGCTCCCCCGAACGAGAGCACGGGGTCCCGATCGCCGGTGATGAACAGTGCCGGCACGGTGACTTTCGTTCCATTCCAGGGGCCCATCATCTCCCAAGTCCGGTCCATGTTGCGGTACCAGTTCAGTCCGCCCCGGAACCCGGTGCGCGTGAACTCGGCGGTGAAGTAGTCCAGGTCTGCGGCGGTCAGCCAGGCAGGCAACTCGGCCGGGTCGGTCATGGTAGTCAGGAAGCCAGTCCCTTCTCTCGGGCGCGGCGCGGGCATTGTGGCCGGGGCCGGGATACTGCCGGAAGCCGAGTAGAGCGTCTTGCGCATGGTCATTCGCACGTCCGCTTCCAGTTCTGCCTCGGCTTTCCCCGGCTCCTGGAAGTAGAGAATGTAGAAGAACATGTCGCCGAAGATCGCTTTGAACGTTGGGAGCGGCGCCGCTGGCCCGCGAGGCGTGTACGGCACGCTCATCGCCGCCACCCCGCGAAACCGGTCCGGGCGCAGCAGGGCAGTATTCCAGGCCACGGGCGCCCCCCAGTCGTGGCCGACCACCACGGCCGTCTCCGCACCGAGCGCATCCACCAGCCCAACGATGTCGCCGACCAGGTGGAGCTGAGTGTACTCATCGATCGCCTCGGGCTTGTCCGTCTGGCCGTATCCACGCTGGTCCGGCGCAACGGCGTGGTAGCCAGCGTCAGCGAGCGCCTTCAACTGGTGGCGCCACGAATACCACGACTCGGGGAAGCCGTGACAGAGCACTACCAGCGGCCCTTGGCCCTGTTCCGCGATATGCATCTGGATGCCGTTGGTGGTGATGAACCGGTGGTTTAGTTCAGACATCGGAAGCTCCTTAGCGGGCACGAAACGCGCAGGAGCCGAGTCTACAGAGCCGACGCCCGATCCGTCGCGGCGGCGACACCTCGGCAGGGCGGGAAGGACTGCGGTGATTGCAGGGTCACCTGAACAGGACGGTGTAGCTTCCGGTATCCGATTGCGTTTTGCCACGAATCATGAAGAGCTGATCCCCCGCCGGGGTGTAGTAAGTAATTCCGCCTGACCCTGTCGGAGCGGAGATGACCTGGACAGCCCCCGTGACCCAACCGCAAAGGGCACCATAGCCGTAGCAATATGTCTCGAGCACGAGCAATTCCAGGTGGGTGTTCGCCGCGTCGAAGTTAAACTCAATGGTCACCCCGGATAGCCCGTCGATGCCCGGTTGAACGGTGACCTTCATGAGGTCGCCGTCGTCCGGACAGATGATGCCCTGGATAGGGGTTCGTAAGTCCGTAGCCAGGTAGTCGAAGTCATCAGCGTCGTCTCGAGCGTCATCGGTGCACGCCCCGCCGAATTCGCTTCTGTCTCGCGCGCTAGTGCAGCCTTTATCGGCAGGGTAGTCGGCTAAACCATCACCATCCTCATCCAGCCCATTGTCGCAAACCAGGGTCCCCCGTTCGTTTGAGTCGATCGGCTCCGAACATCCTGGATCAGCCATGTCGATGGCGCCGTCCCCGTCGTTGTCGATGCCATCCGAACAGATGATTGAGTTCTCCTCGGAGGCGTCGAGCACCCCGGTGCATCCAGGATCCGCCGGATAGTCCACCTTTCCGTCGCCGTCATTGTCGATGCCGTCGGAGCAGGCATAACTGTTCGCCTCAGAGATGTCGTCGAAGGATGCGCACCCGGGATCGTCGGGGAAGTCCACCTTTCCATCCGAGTCGTTGTCCCGTCCGTCAACGCAGGCCGGCGGCAGCCCGCATTCACTTCGCACCTTGAACTGGGGCGCACCGAGTTTGATGCGAAACTCGTCCACGCATCCGAGGCCGCCTCCGGCCGGGCCTGGAATGCCTTGCAGACCCTGCGGTCCGATCGCTCCAACGTCGCCCTTTGGCCCGGGCTGGCCGATCGCACCCGCCGCACCGGCGGCACCCTGAGGTCCCGCAGGACCTTGCGGCCCAACACGGCCCAATTGCGCCCAGGTAAGAATGGTCTCTCCATTTCGGCATGTCTCACTGACCGCAGGCACGCGAACCGTGCCGGTACGGTCGGAAACGCAAGCGGTAATCACACCCGTTGCCGGATCGAGCGCCGCTCGGGCGATCCCCCAGCCAGCCACAACCACGACAGTCATTACGCTGGCCAGGATCGCCGCTGAAAGTGGTGACCGAAAGACGTTC
>JBDTVB010000376.1:0-3048 GCA_040007415.1 Anaerolineaceae bacterium | reverse complement strand
CCTGGATCGCGCGCCGGAACTCTCTCACACTCGTGCCGAGTTCTTTGCCTAGTTGCCGACCTTGCCCGCGCCAAAAAGCAACACGACCACCGCAAGGATGATGAGCAGTTCCATTGGTCCGACATCGCCAATCACGTTTTCGCCCTCCGGTGTGCGAGCTTCCGAAACCAGATAGTACGTCGCGTAGCGGCGACGACAAGATGCCCTGCGCGTCCCCTCTTTAGCGAAGCGTTACCCAAGGGAGCGAAGGCAGGGAACGGTCTACAGCCCCTCATGCGTGAGGCGGCTTGCCAGGAACGCATCAATCGTCCCAGAGTCGAATCCGAGCCCGGCGAGCAGTCCGCGCGACTCCGACCCAAACGGGGCCGTCGCCTGGCCCGGGCGAAAACCATCTCCGTTCAGGCGAACGGGGTTGGCGAGCACGCGCACGTTCCCGAGGGCAGGGTGAGGCATGTCGTAGACCATGCCGTTGGCTATCACCTGTGGGTCATCCAACAGCTCCACCTGGAATTTCACGCTGGAGGCCGGGATCCCATGGGAGTCGAAGATTGGCTTCCATTCTTCAGTCGTCTTACTCCGCAGGAGCGCTTCGGCGTGGTGCTGGAGAGCGGCGTAATGGCGCGGAAGATCGGCGCGAGGGATCGAACCGCTGTGAGCGCCGTCTTCGAACCCCACGGCCCTGGCGAGCGCGCGTTGAAGGGCTGGGCTCGCGCAGGCGACGGCGACGAACGAATCCTTCGTGGCGTAGGTGCGGTAGTACACGCCCGACATATAGTTCGCCCGCGCGGCCGGCAGTACGGCGGCCTGCTCAGCGAAGGTGGAGCCGTACTGCCGGGCGTCTGCGAGCTGCCGGAGCGCGTCCTGGTGGATGGGGCCGTCGAAGGCGTCCACGCGGAGGATGAAGTTGGTCTGAAGCGCCAGGGCTGCCATCAGGAGGTTGACGTCGACCTCGCCCCCGAGTCCCGTCTGCTCACGCCGGAGGAGCGCCGAGGACACGCCAAAGGCGAGGGTCATGGCGCACATGTAGTCAATGATCGGTGGGTCACCGGCCATCGGCAGGCCGTCGCGGATGCGGCCATTTGCCGCCATCAAGCCGGAGCGAGCCTGCACCACAAGGTCCATACCGGCGAGCTTCGCGTCCGGCCCTTCGTGACCAAATGCGGTCACGTTGCCAACAACCAGCCGCGGAAAGCGTTTGGCGAGCGATGAGTAGTCGAGTCCGAGGTCCTTCGCGAGGCCGGGCCGGAGGTTTGTGAGGACCACGTCGGCCCGTTCGAGCAGCGCGTCGATAACAGCCTGCACATCTGGGTGTTTGAGGTCCAGCGGCAGCGAATGCTTGCCACGATTGCGCGAGATGAAGTGCCGCGTTTCGCCCGGGGCCAGGGGCGAGAGATGGCGCACGGGGTCGCCTTCCAGCGACTCGATTTTGATGACGTGAGCACCG
This sequence comes from Anaerolineaceae bacterium, assembly GCA_040007415.1. GTDB lineage: Bacteria > Chloroflexota > Dehalococcoidia > Tepidiformales > Tepidiformaceae > PNKC01. The sequence continues at coordinate 1,604 of JBDTVB010000376.1, read as the reverse complement.
CCCTCGGCGAGGAGTTGGGCGCAATATGGGACGGCAATGAACTGTCCGAATTCGACGACCTGGATGCCGGCGAACGGCTGGGGGGAGGGCATTCCCGAATCCTACGTGCTGCGGGCGGGCGGCGCATTCATCTCAGCGGCCGCCTGTTACTCCACCGCTGGCGGCAAGCAGCATCTCCAGTTCCATCTGCCATTCGATGGCGGAGCGGCGCTTCTCGGCAGAGTCCGCCATTTCCTCGTAGATCGCCTGGCCCCAGTGCAGATGCGCTTCTTCTTCGAGGAGGATGTGACTGAGAATTCGGACCGTGGGCGCGTCCGAGACCTGATCGGTGACCAACGCGTGGTGCCGGTAGTAGACCGCGAGATGCGTCTTGAGCACCCGGTAGAGACCAACAATGCGCAGCAGTTGGTCTGTCTGTAGTTGCATCGTTTCGCAGAACTTGAGGAATGCCTCGTTCGGAGGCTCGGCCTGGTAGGAGGTGCGCAGCGTCGGAGGTGTCTGCAGATCCATCTTCTCGGTGACCCGGAGTTCGGGTAGCCGCTGCCCGAGCCAGTGGCTGTGGATCGAGTCGTGATAGCAATGTTCGCCGAGCGCGAACTTCACCTTGACCGAAGGCGACGATGACGCCCATGCCGCGCCGGACGTCATACACACGTTTTCCGCGAAACGATAGTGGATGATTCGGCGGGCGCTCTCGTCGACGCTGAAGGCGCCGCCGACTCGGCGGGGGTCAATCGCGAGCTCAGGCATGCGTTGCTCGGGCTGCGCGCACGCCCGCAAGCGCGCGCTCTCGCAACTTCTGGCGAGTTTCGTTCTGGCGGTGCGCCCACGCTTTCGCCTTTGTCCTGGCGGCCGCCAACTCGACCGGGTCATGGATGTATCCGGCATCCGCGGTGATGCAGTCTTCTGGGCAAACCCGGATGCACTTGTCGCAATCGATGCACCCGGCGGCTTCTACGACGTGCGTGCGCCGATTGGTGGTGAAGAAGTGGATGGTCTCCGTGGGACAGACGCGGCGGCAAAGGCCGCAGTTGATGCAAGCGCCAAGTTCGATGACGACGGCCATTGTTAGGAGCCGGCCAGCGCAGCCGTGCCGCGCTCCACTTCCTCAGCGAAGAACGTCTTGATCTCCTCCGACTGTTGGCCGTTGAGCCGCTCGCGCATCCCTTCAAACATCGCGTGGGCGCGAAGCGCCCGTTGTTCTTCCGCCGGCTTGCCTTCGCAAAGGGCCTTCACGAAGTAGTCGCCGATGGTTGTATGCGTTACCTCATCGGCCCAGTTGTAGTCGTAGACCAACTCCATCAGGTCATCGCCGACACGTCGACCAAGGTCGGAGGTGCCCTTGAACAGGTCCAGGGCAGCACCTTCGAGGGCAACGTTGGTGACCGAGAGGCTGATGATCGGGTCGCGCATCATATCGGTGGCCGGGCTTGCGGCGGTGCCGCCGGCGCGGGCGGCCGCTTGTGTAGCCTCGTTCGGTGGGCTGCCGGCGAGGGTGTCGGGGTATTCGCCCAGTTCGCCGCCGTAGGATTCGAGCAGCCCGATGCCGAGTTGGGCATGGCGTACTTCATCCCAGGTCTGGCGAGCCATCGCCATAATCAGTT
>JBDTVB010000375.1:0-3082 GCA_040007415.1 Anaerolineaceae bacterium | reverse complement strand
GCAGCGAAGCGCAGGCGAAGGAGCTCATCGCCCTCGGTGCGGACGCGGCGATCGCCGCCACCAATGGCGCGTTGACCAGCGGCACAACGGACGCCTACCTGCCTGCGGTAGAAGCCGCAATCGCACAGTCCGGGGCCGACATCGTACTGTTTGGCCAGACCAGCCTTGGGCGCGATCTTGGCCCGGCCCTGGCCTTTAAGAACAAGACGGCGATCGCGATGGACTGCGTTGAACTCAACATCGAGGGAGGGCGCCTGAAGGCTCTCCGTTCAGCCTACGGCGGCAACGCCCGCGCGAAGGTTTCGTTCCGCGCACCGCTACAAATCGTGACCGTGAAGGCGAAGTCGTTCGACGGCCTTGCTGCCGACTCCGGCCGCAGCGGTGCCGTCAGCAGCACCGATGTCGCGGGCGACTCGCGCGTCAAGGTGCTTGGGACTTCCAAGCCTGAAAGCACCGGCATCAAGCTTGAAGAGGCGCCTGTCGTCGTTTCCGGCGGGCGTGGTCTCGGCGACGCGTCGGCATTTGGCCTGCTCGAACAGCTTTCCGCTCTGCTCAAGGGTGCGACCGGCGCGAGCCGCGCTGCCTGTGACCTTGGCTGGTACCCGCCCTCTCAGCAAGTCGGGCTGACAGGCAAGACCGTTTCGCCGGGCCTCTACATCGCGGTGGCAATCAGTGGCGCGAGCCAGCACATGGCTGGCATGGCGGGTTCGAAGAACATCGTCGCGATCAACAAGGACGCCGATGCGAACATGGTGAAGGTCAGCAAATTCGCCATCGTGGACGACTACAAGAAGGTCATTCCAGCCCTGATCGAAGAGATCAAGAAGCTGGCCTAATGGCCGCGAGAAACGCGGAAAACGGGGTGGCGAAAGCCGCTCCGTTTTTGTCTCCGGGCGGACGGTCAGAGCGGCGAGTCGGACCACGATTCGGCCAACCACGCCCTCACCAGGTCGTCAACGTCGCCGGCGCCGCGCAACGGGATCGTGTAGGCGCGGCGTTCGCCCCACGCCCGGGTTGTGCGGGTCACCCGCGGATGCACAAGAGGCCGCGACAGCAGAACCGAGAGCCCCAGCCCGTCCCGGCGCGGACGCAGCTCCGCAAAGGTGCGAGACCGCTTGACCAACACTCCGACACCCACCGCTTCGACGTAAACATCCCCAATCTCATCGAGCGTCGCCAGTACGGCATCGAAGATCTCTCGGTCGCGCGCCGGCCTGGCGGCGAAGTAGCCGTCCACCGAGATCGCCGGGGCGCACATGTGTGACTGGTTCGAACGACCGAATTCGCGGTCGCAGGCTGCACACTTCCAGGGAGGCATTGGTGGAGTGTTGAGTGCCTGCGGCCAACACTCCACCACCGGTTCCACGAGGCTCAGTCCACCGGGCCTGTGCCAACCACGCCTCGTTCGACCAGCATCGCGATCTGTGCCTCGGTGAGCCCCGCCGCCCGCAGGATCTCCTGCGTGTGTTCCCCCGGCTTCGAAGCACCGCGCTCCACTCCGCCAGGGGTGCGCGAAAGCTTTACCGGCGTGTTGGCCACGCGCATCGTCCCGCCTGTCCACGTTGGCAGTTCGACGACCATCTTGCGCGCGCCTACCTGCGGGTCAGCAACCATCTGGTCCACCGTGTTCAGCGGGCCGATCAGGCAGATGTCCGAAAGCAGATCCTGCCACTCAGCCTGCTTGCGCTGGCGGAAGGCGTTGAAGAGGATGGGCTCCAGCTCCGGGTAGTTCTTCGTGCGCCCGCCGTTGGTGGCAAAGCGCTCGTCACCAACCAAGCCGTCGCAGCCGACGGTGGCGCAGAATAGCGCCCAGTTGTGGTCTTTGACATTCGCCACCACCACCCAGCCGTCGCTCGTAGGGAACGCCTGGTGGGGCGTGCCCAGCGGGTGCCGCAGTCCAACCGGGCCGGGCACCTCACCGGTCGAGGTGTACCGCACCACCGCGTTCTCCATCAGTGCCACCTGACAATCGAGCATGCCAATGTCCACGTGCTGTCCAAGCCCGGACTTCGAACGCTCGACGAGGGCCGAGAGGACACCAATGGCCGTGTACATTCCGCCGGCCATGTCACCAATGGAATACCCGGCGCGGGCGGGCGGGCCGCCCACGTGGCCGGTCATGCTCATCAGCCCACCCATGCCCTGGACGATGGCGTCCACGGCGCCGCGTTCGCGGTACGGGCCAGTATGGCCAAAGCCTGACGTGGAGGCGTAGATCACTGCCGGGTTGATCGCCTGCAGATCGTCATAGCCGAACCCAAGCCTCTCCATCGTCCCCGGCGAGAAGTTCTCGGTGACCACGTCCACCTGCTTGACGAGTTCGCGGATCGTTTCCTTCGCTTCTGGCGCTTTCAAGTCCAGCATCAGGCTCTTCTTACCGCGATTCACCGAGAAGAAGTAGCTGCTGACGCCGTGCACGTAGGGGCCCATGCCGCGCCGGGTCTCGTTCTGGTGGGTTGTTTCGATCTTCCACACCTCGGCCCCGAGGTCCGAAAGGATCATGACCCCATAGGGCCCGGCCAGAGCCCACGTAAAGTCGAGCACCTTGATGCCATCCAGCGGACCGGCCATGTTCGTTCCCTCCAGTTCCGGTGCTAGCGGCCCGTGATCCGCCGCGTCGCATCCCGGAACCGCCCGACCTGTTCGGCGCTGCCGCGCAACTGCCGGTTCGCGTCGTTCTCCATCCGGGTGGCTTCGTCCGAAAGCGTCGCCGCGTCAATCACACGTTTCGCCTCCCGTACGGCCCCGCGGGAGAAGCCGGCGATCGTCTCGCCCATCTGCCAGGCCGCGGCGAGCAACTGATCCAGTGGGTGGATCGCCGTGACGAGCCCATATTCGAATGCATCGCTGGCGGTGAATGGCCGGGCGGTGAAGATCAACTCCTTCGCTCGCGCCGCACCAACCAGCCGGGGAAGCGTCGCCGCCGCCACCACCAGCCCGTACTCCGAACCGGGCAGCCGGAACATCGCGTTCGGCGAGGCGATGCGAATGTCGCAGGCGATCGCCAGGCGCGCGCCACCGCCGTAGCAGTGCCCGTTCACGGCGGCAATGACGGGCATGGGCATCTTCGAGACGCGGTTGA
>JBDTVB010000374.1:0-3085 GCA_040007415.1 Anaerolineaceae bacterium | reverse complement strand
GTACAGATGGCTGAACCACGCGCTGGCGATCATCGCCACGATGAAGCAGAGGACGACCGTCAACAACGTGAAGACCACGCTCGAGACGACCTTCGCGAAGATGAAATGCCAGCGTTTGACGCCGCGGCCGGTGACCACGCCGACCGTTCGCCAGTCGTATTCGTTCCCCATCATCGTGCCGCTGAAGATGACGCAGACGAGCGTGGCGAAGAAGCGTTCAAGAGCGAAACCGTACGGGACAACGTTCTTGAAGGACATGCCGTCCTTGAGGGCCAGCAATCTTACGATTCCGTTGACGCCAGGGTCGGCGCCATCCCGGATACGGAGCCAGAGGATTACGTAGAACAGCCCCGTCAGGCCCATCGCGGCTGCGAGCAGGATGTAGGTCATGCGGCGATGGGAGACCTTGAACCATTCGGCGTGTAGAGCGTCAAGCATGGGCGGGGTCGCCTGTCAGCTCGAAGAAGACGTCCTCAAGGCTTGCGCGGATCGGACGGAGGACGGACGCGTACTGGCCGCCGGCGGCGAGCAGGCGATTGACAGCTTCGCCCTGATCGCCCGCGCCCTCGATGAGGAGCGCGCCGTCGAGGCGTGAGATGCTCTCGGCCCACTGCGAGCCGCGTAGCAGAGCTTCACTCGCGTCGATGTCCGGAACCCGAATCTCGAGCCGGGTGCGTGTGCCGATCAGTTCCTTTGTAGGGCCCTGGGCAACAACGCGGCCTTTTTGGAAGATCGTTATGGCGTCGCAGACCTGCTCCACTTCGTAGAGCAGATGGCTGCAAAGGACGATGGTCCGTCCCTCCGCCGCAAGTTCGGGGATGAGGGCCCGCACCTCGCGCGTCCCCTGGGGGTCCAGCCCATTGGTGGGTTCGTCGAGGACGATGAGTTCAGGGTCATTCAGGATCGCCGCCGCAATGCCAAGGCGTTGCTTCATCCCGAGGGAATAGTTCTTAAATCGCCGGTGGGCTGCCTCGGAGAGATTCACTCGTTCCAGCACCGCTTCGATGGTGCTGCTGGTGGGGCCTGGGGTGTACTTCGCGAGCAGCCTGAGGTTGTCGCGGCCGGACAAGTACGGGACGAAAGCGGGCGTCTCAACCACCGCACCAACGCGCTTGAGGAGACTCGAGGAGTCTTCCTTCAGCGGTTTACCAAAGAGCTTGACTTCTCCCTTGTCCGGCCGGGCGAGGCCAAGGAGCATGCGAACGGTGGTCGACTTGCCGGAACCGTTGGGTCCCAGGGCGCCGTAGACGCGGCCGCGCTCCACCACCAGGTCCACCTGATCGACCGCAACAACGTCTCCGTAAGCCTTGCGCAGCCCGTGCGCTTCGATGACATAGTCAGGCATGCGCGTGGCTCAACGGGCTCGGCGTTGAGCAGCGGTCGAAGCCTCTGCCGCGGCTTCCATGTCGCGTTCGAGAAGCTCGAAGTCCGCTTCTGGTATTTCATGGAGGTTGCCCTGGTAGGCGAGTGTCCAGTTGGCGCGCGGCCACCTTTGGGTCCACTGGAAGCGATCGTGGTAGGGCTCGGCGTCGAGCCAGTTGATTTCGTCCGGCGTCACCACTGGCTCGATGTCCGCGCGGTAGGGGTACAGTTCGTCCGGCTTCTTTGAGTTATGCCAGATGCGCGTGCGCTCTTCCGCGACGTTCGAGGTGACGCGCGCAATCGCGCCAAACTGTTTCTTGCCTGTGATGTAGAAAGCGAGCATGTCTCCGGGCATGACCCTGTGGGCCATGATCCGGCGGGTGCTCTTAAAGCCCTGCCGTGTGAAACCCAACTCACGGGTCTTTTCGAACACTTCTGGTCCGCCGACGACAATCCAATAACTTGGCATACCTGTTTCCAATTCTGACAGATGAGGAGGAAAGACTGCGGTTAGCCTGTCGGCTCCCTGGGGAGTTGATTCTCGCATGGTCGTCGGCGACGCCGGAAGGCCATGCTATGAAATGAGGCGGGGCGCCCAACTTCCTGCGTTCCCGCGGATGAGGACGTCTGGGGAAAGCGACTCCACGACCACGTTGGACAGTCGAAGAGAGTCGGCGATCGAGTGAACGCCGAGGCCCCCGACGGCCGGGAGGCCATCGTTGCCTATGAGGACCGGAGCGAGGTAGGCCCAAACTTCGTTGATATGACCGCCGACGAGCAACGAACCAAGCAGCGTCCCGCCGCCTTCCACCCAGATCGAGTCGATATTCCGCTGACCGAGTGTGGCGAGGATCTGATCCAGGTTGACGCCATCGCCATCGGTCTCGCACTCAAGCACGGTCGCGCCGAGGGCGGCGATCGCCTGTTTCCATCCGCTCGGAGCCGACCGTGAGGTCGCGACGATGGCTGTTCCAGGCTGCCTGAACACCGCAGCACTTATGGGCGTCCGACCGCGCGAATCGAGGATGACGCGCACGGGCTGGCGGGCTGCCAATGCTCCGCCGGGGCGCGCCGTCAGACTCGGATCGTCGGCGAGCACCGTCCCGCTGCCCGTCATCACTGCGCCCACCCACGCGCGTTGCTGGTGCGAATGGTCTCTGGCGGCTGCGCCGGTGATCCACTTCGAGTCGCCAGTTCCCGTCGCCGTCCGGCCATCGAGGCTTGCAGCGAACTTGGCGATCACGTACGGGAGACCCGTCTGAGCGTGCTTGAGGAATGGCCGGATGAGTTGAACAGTCTCCTCGCGGCCGTCCCCCACATCAACCCGGATGCCTGCGGCGCGCAACACGGCCGCTCCACGCCCGCCCACGCGCGCGTCGGGGTCCAGCATCGCGATCGCAACGCGCGTGACGCCGGATTCGATGATCGTCTGGGCGCACGGCGGTGTGCGCTTGCCTTCGAACGGTGTGCACGGTTCGAGTGTCACGTAGAGTTCGGCACCGCGAGCGTCGATGCCGCGAAGGGCGGCGGCTTCGGCGTGGTCGCTGCCGGGCGGCGCCGTTGCCCCTTGGGCGATCACTTCGCCATCGCGCACAAGGATGGCGCCCACCCAGGGGTTGGAGACCGTCAACCCACGAACCGAGATCGCCGCATCGAGGGCGAGTTGCATGAACGGAGAAGGCGCCACACGCGTAGCTTAGCGGTTGGTACGAACGTGCCACCA
>JBDTVB010000373.1:0-3090 GCA_040007415.1 Anaerolineaceae bacterium | reverse complement strand
GATCTCCAGCGCATTCGCCACGAGCCAGGAATACGCCAACCGGGCACGCAACAACGCGCAATACGTAGGAGACCTCTACAACGCGTTCCTGCGGCGTGGTGCGCCGGGGGACCTGGCCGGCGTGAACTTCTGGATCGGCCAGATTGCAAGCGGTGCGATGAGCCGGGAGACCGTGCGGCAGTTGTTCGTGGCGAGCCCAGAGTTCCAGACCCGCGTGGCCGCCGTCATCGCCCAGAGCTGCGTTCAGTAGCAATATGGGGACAGGTGCACACCTGTCCCCAAGTCAAAGGGCGGCGAGCATCCGCGATTCGATGATTGCGTTCGAGTAACGCTCCTCGTAGCGCTTGCGCCCGAGTGAGCCCAGCCATTCCCGCTCCTGCGGCTGCCGCAGCAGGCGCTGAATTGCGAGTGCGAAACGACGCGGATCGCGCTCTTCCCAAACAATGCCGGCCTCGCCAACTGTTTCGGGCACGGCGGTCGTGCCTAGCGCAACCACCGGTACGCCGAAGGCCATCGCCTCGACAATTGGCACGCAGAAACCCTCATGCTCGGAAGTACTCACGAAAACGGACGCCTCCGCATAGCGCTCGGCGAGAGCGGCCGAAGACACCTCCCCGCGAAAGCTCACATGCGACTCGAGGCCGAACTCGCGAACCATCAGTTCCAGCATGCGCAGGTAGGCGAGCAGCCGATGGTCGGGCTTGCCAACAATGTCGAGCACTGCGGGGGTGCCAAGTTCGTGAACGAGATAGTGGAGCACGCGCAGGAGGAAAGGATGGCCCTTGGACTGGACCACGCGTCCCACGACAAGCAATCGCGGCCAGTTCGGGGAGGAAGGCTTTGCGGGCTTTAATGCCAGCAGCTCATCGGTTTCATGGAATGGTGGCAGCACGGCGGTGCGGACGCCCGGGGCGAGCAGCGGCGCGATTTCCGCCAGGTTGTAGGATGAGTCCGCCCAAACCTGCTCCCAGGGCATCCTCGCCACGTCCGGCATCTCCCGGCGGCCGGCGCGGGTCGCCTCGGCTAGCTCGTCAGACCACATTGAGAAGAGCTCCGGCGGCGTGATGTTGTGGAACTTGAGGATCTTGCGCCCGGGCAGGGGGGCGACGGCTTCCATCACGTCGCGCCTTCCCGTGGAGAAGTGGAAGTACGCGAGGTCGTCGGCACTGCGGACGAAATCGCCCAACTCGCCAATCGGCAGGGTCGTCTCACGCCCACTCTGCCCCGAGACCGCGAATATCCGCGCATCCCAGCCGTCGGCGCGCAGAACCCGGGTCGCATGGAAGACGTCGTTACTCACGGCGTCTCGGTCCACGAAGAACGGGGTTATTATGGCGGCCCGAGGTCGTTGATCCGGCACTTCAAGCTCTCCCAGGTCCTGTAGATTCCCGCTTGGCGATTCCCATAGAGCCGCCCCTGAACAAATATGATGGAAAGGCCACCATGTCGTTGACCCTTTTCCGGCGCCTGAGGCGCCCAGTAGCAGTAGCACTCGTTGCCGCCGCCTCGACTCTTGCGAGCCTTTCCGGCGTAGCGCAAACCGCGCTTACAACCGGCGGCGCCGAGGTTCGCGGCTTCCTCGCGCGCAGCAGTACGATCGTCTATGCTGCCGCGTATGGGGGTGGACTTTACAAGTCCACCGATGCCGGCGCCACCTGGGCCCGCGTCGACATGCCGGCCAACGAACGCTACCTCACATCCGTCGCCGGCAACTCCGCATCTTACATGGTCGTCGGAGCCGACGAAGGGCTCCTGCGCAGTGCCGACGGGACCTCCTTCACGCGGATCTTGCATGAGCCTGTAGTGGCCGTGGCGGTCGCTCCGGGAACCTCGCAGGTCGTCCTTGCGGGCATCAAGGGAGTCGGCGTCGTTCGCAGCGCGGACTCTGGCGTTACCTTCACGATGGCAAACAACACCGCGCTGGACAGCCTCGACGTGACGGCCCTCGCTTTCGATCCGAGCAATGCGAATGTGGCGTATGTGGCGACGCGGCCGGACGGCCTGGGGAGCCGGGGCGGCGTGTTCAGGTCGAGCGATGGTGGCACGACGTGGACAGCCCACACCGGATTGCCTTCCGGCAACAACTTCGTGTCTTCGCTCGCAGTGGATGGCAACGGCATGGCCTACGCCGGCGTGTTGCGGCCGAGTGACGGCGCGGGGGACGTGTATTTTCGAACGAGCAGTGGATCTTCTTGGTCGCGCGCAGGAACGGCCTCGGTTCCGGAGTTTTTCGGAGTGGTTTCGCTGCACCGGGATGCCAACACGGGTACCTCGATCTGGGCGGGTTCGCGCGGCCTGGGCCTGAGGAACGGCAGCGGCACCAGCTGGTCTTACATGTTTTCGCAGACCGGCCAGCCCAATCTCTTTTACACCGGCATCAATGCCGTGGGCACGCTGCCCGGTTCCTCCGTCGTCCTGAAAGCAATCCGGGGCGCGGGTGTCTGGCGTTCGAGCGCGGCCGCTTCGCCCCGTTCGTGGACGCGAGTGAGTTTCCCGGGGGCGGATCGCATATTGTCCGCTTCGGGCGTCGCCGGTTCGACGTCGACGTTGCTCGCAGGACTGTATGCCGGTGGCGTGTGGCGCTCCACCGACTCCGGCTCGACCTTCACCTCGCCAACGGTCGATGCCAGCCAGGCTGACTTCTCCTTCGGAGCCAGCGCCTCGCTGGTGGCGCCGTTCGTCTCGATCTGGGAGCTGTCTGCCAGCGTGACCAATGCGAGCCTCGTCTACGCCGCTGCCGGTGGCGTAGGAATGTACTTCGGCAACGACAATCCTGGCCTTTTCCGGTTCAACGGCATGTCCTGGGGCGGTGTGGGCAACAACGTCCCGACCGGCGCACCGTGGAACGGCAACACGGAAAACGGAATCGCCCTGAATATCCAACAGGTCTATGGCGTTTCCGTCAACCGTGCCAACGATCAGGTGGCCTACACGAGTTACCTCACCCCGGGCGGTGTATTCACGAGGTCGGGCGCCAGTTGGGCGCAGGTAGTACCGCCCGGGGTTACGCCGCAGGTTCGCGCGGTTGTCACCTCCGCCAACTCTTCCAAGCTCCTTGCGCTCCCCTTCGACGACAAGGCGACCCTCTCC
>JBDTVB010000372.1:0-3097 GCA_040007415.1 Anaerolineaceae bacterium | reverse complement strand
CCGTTTGAAGCCGATGGCGGTGTGGTTATCCGTAGTGCGTTGCGGGCCATGATCACCGTCTCCGATAACACGAGCGCGGTTGCCCTCCTCCACCATCTCGGTGGAGCCGCCATCGATGAGACCTTGCGGCAACTCGGCCTGATGGCCACCTCGGTCAACACCATCGACTTGCCCACCACGGCGAACGACATGGCGATCTTGATGGAGGCGATCGCCAGCGGCCGTGGAGTATCCGTGGAGGCTCGCGCCGAGATGCGTGCCCTGCTCCTCGACCAGATGACGCGCTTCGGCATCCCTCAGGGCCTGCCCGGCGGCATCGCCGTCGGCAACAAGACCGGGACCTGGGAAGGGGCCACGCACGATGTCGCCTTCGTTGACGCTCCGGGCGGCCTCTACGTCATCGTTATTCTCTCCGACCAGGGGTGGGAATGGGCCCCGCACGCACGCGTCAGCGAGGCCGTCTACGCCGCGCTTCTGGTTGCCAGCTAGCGTCCGGCGCTGCGCTGGGGTACAAGCGGTAGCATGACTGTCGCTCTCGTCTCGCCTCACTTCGCCCGTACGTACGAAGCCGAGTTCAAGGCCGCCGTTGCCGCCGCTGGCCTCGACTGCGAACTCCTCCTCCTCCCCGAAGACCCAGAAGGCCGCCTCTCCCCGCAAGACGCCGCCCGGGTAGACATTGCCTTCTTCTCGCTCGATATCTTCCCGCGGCTTTCGCGGGGCTTCTTCGCCGCTACGGCGGGCGCACCGAATCTGAAGTGGATGCACGTCTTCAACGCCGGCGTGGACAACCCGGTCTTCACAGCATTCATCGACCGCGGTGTGCGGCTCACCACATCCTCTGGCTCCACCGCCAGGCCGATCGCCCAGACGGCCATCGGTGGATTGCTGATGCTTGCCCGTCGCTTCCCCACATGGGGCGAAGCGCAGCGCCGCCACGCCTGGGAACCGATCCGCACAGATGTGCCGCCGGACCTCGAATCTCAAACGCTCGCCGTCTTCGGTGTTGGCGCCATCGGCAACGAAATTGCGCGCCTTGCCCGGGCCATCGGGCTGCACGTCATCGGCGTCCGCCGCAGCCCTCGCCGAGACGACGACAACGTCGACGAGATGGTGCCACCGGCGGCCCTGACGGACGTTCTCCCCCGCGCTGATTGGCTGGCACTCGCCTGCCCGCTCACGCCGGAGACGCGCGGCGTCATCGGCCAGGCAGAACTGGCGCTGCTCCCGCAAGGCGCGCAGATCATCAACATTGCGCGCGGAGAAGTCATCGATGAGCAAGCTCTGATCGATGGCCTCCGCTCAAGGCACCTCGGCGGCGCTTACCTCGATGTCGTTGCCACCGAACCCCTACCAGCGGAATCGCCGCTCTGGGACCTGCCCAACGTCATCATTTCGCCCCACAACTCCGCTATCGCGCAGGGCAACGAACGAAGGGCCGTGGAGTACTTCCTCGCCAACCTCAAGGCGTGGTCTCATGACGAACCGTTGCTGAATGAGGTCGGGAGATAGTCCTCACGACCCACGGGGACAGGCAAGGGCGTTGCGGATGACGTCCGAAGCCTGCGCCGGTACGCCGCCGGCCAGTGTTGGCGTCTGGCTCTTCACCTCGACCGTCTTGGCCGTGACCACGTTTCCCTCCGGTTCGCGGAACGCCACCGTCAACTGGTGCTTTCCGATCCCCAGCGGGACAGCCTCGCCATCCTTCTGCAACATCAGCTGGAAGCAGACGACGCCGCTGTACACGGCCGTGGAGCCGGCGCTCCAGCGCGCCACCACGCCGACCGAATCGGTCAGCCAGAGTTCCATGCCCGCTCCCGGACGCGACGTGACCTGCATCACCACTTCGAGTGAAGGCTGTTCGTTCTCGAGCTTGCTAAAGCGCGCCAGGCCCAACTCCCAATCCCAGCCCGAGGGGGCAGCGATTGGCGTGGGCGGCGCCTCCGGCGGGTTGAACGCCACGTTCCCGGTCGTCGTCCCTATCAGCGCTCGCAAGGATGGTGAAGTCGTGAATGACGCGTCCGGCTTCTCGCAAGCAACCAGCAGGAAGGCGATGGAAAAGAGCAGGCCCGCGGCGGCGGCAACCCGCGCCGGGAGCCGAAGCCTCCGGCGGTCTGCCGCGCGGCCGCGCTGCGGGAAGGTTGTTACTTCCGTACGGGTTCCTTCCGGTTGACCAGCAGCATCCTGTTGAGGGCACTCATGTACGCCTTCGCACTCGCAACGATGATGTCCGTATCGGCCGCGCGTCCGGTGTAGACGCGCCCATCCTGTTCGATTCGGATGGTGACGTCACCCTGCGCATCGATTCCCTCGGTCACGCTGTTTACGCTGAACTCGGAGAGCTTCGGCGTGAGCCCGGTGATCCGGTTCATCGCGCGGTAGACTGCGTCCACCGGCCCGGTTCCAGTAGCAGCGTCCGTGCGCACGTTGCCTTCGGGATCCACCAGCCGCAGCGTTGCAGTCGGAGTGGAGTGGTCGCCAGCGGCCACCTGCACCATCTCCAGCCGCCATGCTGCGTCCTCCATGCTGCGCATGTTCTCGTTGACGATCGCTTCGAGGTCACGGTCGTCCACTTCCATCTTCTTGTCAGCGAGCTCTTTGAACGCGCGGAAGACGCGAGTCATCTCCTCGTCGGTCAGTTCGTAACCCAGCTCCTCCATGTGCACTTTGAATGCATGCCGCCCGGAGAGCTTGCCCATGATCAACTGCGTCCCCTGCGGGATGCCGATCTCGACCGGGTCCATGATCTCCCACGTCTCGCGCAGCTTGAGGATTCCATCCTGGTGGATGCCCGAACCGTGACGGAAGGCGTTCTTGCCAACCACGGCCTTGTTCCACTGGATCGGCATGCCTGAGTAGGTCTCAACCATCTTGCTCGAGCGATAGATCTCGCGCGTGTTGATGCTCGTCTCGAACCCGAAGAAGTCGTGGCGCGTCTTCAGGGCCATCACCACCTCTTCGAGCGAGGTGTTGCCAGCGCGCTCGCCGATCCCGTTGATTGTCAGCTCCACCTGCCGTGCGCCGTTCTGAATTGCGGTCAGGGTGTTCGCGGTGCACAGCCCCAGGTCGTTCTGGCCGTGGAAGCTGACCCGGCACTTGT
>JBDTVB010000371.1:0-3122 GCA_040007415.1 Anaerolineaceae bacterium | reverse complement strand
CGGAACATCGCGTTCCAGTTCTCTTCGATCAGCGTCGTGTGGATGAAGTGGTCGGCGTAGGACCAGGTCTTGCTGGCGTCATGTTCGCTGGGCGTGCGAGGGGCGTTCAGGTCCTCTTCGGACATGCCGGCGAGCGTTTCAAGTAGCCAGGTGCGGTCCGTGTTGAGTTTGGATTCGATTTCGATTCGGTTCATATGGGGCCGATTGTACGCGAGCCGCAAGTGAGTGGCTTAAAGGTCGATCCACTCTCCCAGGCGGGCGCCGGTGCTCGCGGCAGCGCCTTTCGGCAACTGTGTGGTCAGTTCCCAGCGAACCCCGTAGCGGTCCTCGAAAACCAGGAGATCCGAACGCTCCGCTACCGTCGTGCAATCGTGCAGCGCCAGCCGAGCCTTCACGGCGGCGAGTTCGAATGCGTCAACGTCCAGGCCCAGGTGGTTCAACTTATCTTTGCGCTGAATGGCGCCGCCTTGTTCCAACGCCATCGAGAATCCATCGCGCCACAGACTGGAGAGCCCCGGCGTCACTCCCTTTGCGACGGCGGATTCCCAGGTGACGGCAGGCCGCAACGAGGCCTGCCGTCCACCGTGCTGCGCGTCGCGAAAAGCAACTTCGAGCCCGAACAGCCCGGAGTAGTAGCACTCGGCCTCGACGAGGTTCGCCACACTCAGTGCAACGTGGGAGATGCCACGAATCATCGACAGTTCCTTCAACCCAAGGGCGGTACGGCCCCAGCGCCGCGCCGCCGACTCGATCCTTAGTCGAAGGTCAGCACGGTGCGTGCGACTTCGCCAGCCTTCATCGCGCGGAAGGCCTCGTTGACGTCTTCGAGCTTGCCGCGACGCGTGATCATCTCGTCCAACTTGAGCCGGCCCTGGAGGTAGAAATCGATGTAGCGCGGCATATCCTTGCGGAAGCGGTTGGAGCCCATGCTCGATCCCTGGATGCGCTTTTCGCCGAGGAATGACGGACCATCGAGTTCGATCTTCTGGCCGACCGGGATCATCCCGATAATTGTTGCCGTGCCGCCGCGGTCGAGGCATTCGTAAGATTGCTCCGCCGCGCGCTTGTTGCCGATCGCTTCGAACGAGTATTCGACGCCGCCGCCGCCCGTGATCTCGCGAATCGCCTGTCCGGGGTCGTGCGAAGAGGCGTCGACAACGTGCGTCGCGCCCATCTCCTTGGCCGTTGCCAGCTTCGATTCAACCGTGTCGACGGCGATGATCATCCGCGCGCCACCGATCCGTGCGCCCTGGATGGCGCTCAGGCCGACGCCGCCGCAGCCGAAGACCGCGACGGACGAACCGGCCTCAATCCGTGCCGTATTCAACACCGCGCCAACCCCGGTTGTGACGCCGCAGCCGATGAGCGCGAGGCGGTCGAAAGCGACGTCTTCGCGGACCTTCACCACGGCGTGTTCATGGAGGAGCATCTTTTCGGCATAGCTGCCGAGGTTTGCGAACTGGCCCACCGGACTGCCGTTCCACGAGAGCCGAGGCTTCTCGCCCGGGCCGCGGCGCAGTTCCGGGGCGCGGCACAGGTTAGGCCGCCCGCTGATGCACATCTCACACTGGCCGCAGAAGACCGAGAGGCAGCAGATGACGTGGTCGCCCGGCTTCACGTAGTTGACCTGATCGCCGACGGCTTCCACGATGCCCGCGGGCTCGTGGCCGAGGACGGCCGGTGCGGGCAGCGGGTAGAGGCCGTCCACAAAGTGCAGGTCGCTGTGGCAGACTCCCGTCGCCATCGTGCGGACGAGGACCTCGTGGCCCTTGGGCTCATCGATGTCGATGTTCTCGATGGTGAGTGGCTGGTGAGGCCCGTGGAAGATTGCGGCTTTCATTGGATACTCCTGGCTGGGATAGCAACGCGGATAATACGCTTCGCCGCCGCGTGTTGCGCAGAGTGGAAATGCTGGTGGTCAGGAGCGCCTTGCGGGGGCGAGTGGCACCTGCCCCGCAAACGCCGACCGGCAGACCATCGAGCGCGCCCAAACTCCCGCCCCTACACTGAAAGCAATGAATGAACCTACCGAGGATCTTGACGCAGCGCGGGCCGAAGCTGAACGACGCGGGGTCGGCAACTACGAGCGGCACATCTTCCTCTGCGTGGGGCCGGACTGTTCCAGCGTCGACGAGGGCGCGGCTGCTTGGTCGCGGTTGAAGACCGGCGTGGCCAAACTCAACGGCTCGACCGATAGCGGACGGATCTACCGCACCAAGGTTGGCTGCTTGCGGGTCTGCACCGAAGGTCCCGTGGCCCTCGTCTACCCCGAAGGCACCTGGTACGGCGGGCTGCACCCAGGGGCCCTGGATCGCATCATCGCTGAAGACCTTGGAGAAGGAAACGTCGTCACAGACCTCCAGATCGGGTCGAACAGGCTGCCGCGCTAACGATGCGCTACGAAGACAGCTTTCGTGCAATGGACACGGACATCGATGTGATCATCGAGTCCGAAGATAGCGTGCGGCCGTTCGGGGCATTCAGCGGCGTGCGCTTGCTGTTCGAAACGCAGGAGCAACGCTTCTCGCGATTCCGGCCAACCTCGCTCGTCTCTCGTCTGAATGGCGGCGAGCGCGTGGATGACCCCTGGCTGGCGGCCGCGTGTCGCATGGCGCTTGAGGCGCATGCGTTCACCGGCGGACTCTTCAACCCCCTCATCCTCGAATCGCTTGAGCGCGCAGGGTATGCCACCACGTTCGAGGAAGTATCCGGTGGTGATCCCCAGCCGGTGCCAGCACCCTCGCCAACGGAGGCGTTGATAGTCGTCGGCTCAGTCGTCTCGTTGCATCACGGCAGGTTGGACCTGGGCGGCATCATAAAGGGCTGGACGGTGGACCTTGCGGTGGACATGCTGGCGCGCGCGGAGCCAAACGTCCTGGTCAACGCCGGCGGCGACTTGCGCTGTGCAGGGGACGAGGAAGGCAACGATGGATGGCTCGTGACCATTGCCACCCCGGGCGCGAAAGGTGACGCATGGGAAGGCGCTATCCACGGCGCGCTTACCACCTCTACATCCTTGAAGCGCCGCTGGACGACTGCCAGCGGCGGCGAAGCGCATCACCTGATCGATCCGCGAACCGGACTCCCTGGATCATCGCCGTTCGTCCAGGTCTCCGCCTGGC
>JBDTVB010000370.1:0-3130 GCA_040007415.1 Anaerolineaceae bacterium | reverse complement strand
ACTCATCGGATTCATTGCCCAGGAAGTGGCCCGCGTTGAGGCGTGCGTCCCGGCATTTGTGCCAGACCTGGAGCCGGGGCTGTCGCCGGCCGAAGCCGACCTTGACGTGTTGCTTGGCATTGAGCCGGGGCGGGAAGGACGAACGTTGGCGGCGCTCCTGTTGGAAGGTGAGCGGGTGCCTGCGGGAACGCCGATCCTGCACCACGGAACCCGGGTGGGGGAGGTACGGTCGTGCCTGCGTTCGAGTGGCTTGAACGCGACGATTGGGCTTGGCATCATCGAGAGCCGTCACGCGTTCCCGGGCCAGGAGTTGGACGCCAAGGGCGTGACGGCCCACGTTGTGATGAAACCATTTCTTCGCCGGAGAGTTGCCCAATGATGCCTGATATGGGGTCGTATCGAGAGCCCGAGTGGGCCCACCTGAAGGAACTGAAGCTTGGTGACGCCTGGCTAGCGCGCTGGATCAAGGACGAAGCCCTGCCCGCCGACGTACCCGTGGGCTACGCCTACGGCTTGGTGTTCCTCGGAGACAAGGGTTATGTCACCAAACTGGCATCGGCGGACGGGTGGCGGACAGTAGAAGGCGCGCCGAACGGGATCGCTATCGAAACGTATCTCAAGCAAGCCGCGAAAGAGCAGACCGGCGCCACGATCGGCCGCCTTGAACTGGTGGGCTTTCTCTACTGCAAGGCAACCAGCTACAACCCGGATTACGAAGCGGGCGCTGCCACAACCCGCCCGATTTACGTGCTGGTGGCCTCAAAGATGAATGATGTGCCGGATGGCAGCGGGTTTGTGCGCCGAAGACTGCCGTTGAACGAATACTTGATGGCTCTCCGCGATCGCTACCCCGAAATCGGCAAACACATGACCGAGGCATCGGAAAAGTACTCGATCATGCAGGCCCGCGGCGAGGTCTAAACGAGACTCTTGAACAGGCCGGCCCGGATCGCGTCCCGAAGGCCTCTGTAACCTACGAGCTGAACGCCGTCGACCCCGAGGCTTCGGTGAAGGCTGCCTTCGGTGAAGATTTCGTAGTCCGCCACGCGAGTCTCCCAGTCGACGATCTGCGTCCGCAACTCGGAGGTGTCGTACGCGGGATGAATGAGGAAGTGCGTGAAGCCCGGCTGGATGCCGCTGAGGAGAGTCGTAAAGAGGCCCTCCTTCGCGGCGCGATCAGGGCCGTACGTATCGTGGATGAGTTCGTCGACAACCGGGACTCCGGCGGCCTCCATGGTGGTAATCGCCGGTCGCCCGCGGAACGAATCCGGGATGAACGTCGGCAGCCCGAACTCGACGGCGAGGCCGGTCCACGCGGAGAGAAACTGGCGGTGGAAGACGGTGCCCATGTGCGAATCGAGGTGGGTCACATCGATGCCCATTTCGAGGGCCAACACCAGTTGTGCACGCAGTTCGCGGGCTGCCTCTTCCGGATCGGCGCGCGCGACTACTTGGGCCGTGGTCATCGGCAGGAAGCCATCAGCGTCGTGCAGTGAAGGGGTCACCTTCGAGCCGAGGACGCCAGGCCAACGGCTCTTCGGGTGCTCACTCGTCAACGCCAGATGTACGCCAAGGTCAGCCTCCGGATGGGTCCGCTGGTAGTCCGCGACCTGCTGAACGTGCGGCGAGGGCATGATGATCGAGCCGGACGTCAGCCGCCCGGCTTCCATCAGTTCGAATGTCGCGAGGTTGGCCGCTTCGCAAGAGCCCATGTCGTCCGAGTGGAGGACCAAGAGCTTCGTTTCCGAGGGATGGCCCAGGCGTTCTGCGAGGTTCATCGGCCGAGTTTACGCCGCTCTTAGTCGGGCTGCGATCAATCGCCGTAGACAGTGACCAGCAAGGCGAACATGTCGGGGTCGTGGGCCTTCAACCAGGCGCGGTCCCGCCGCCCGCGGAGGTCCATCGAAAGGAAGTACGCCTGCGTCGATTCGGCGAAGTATTCGTTGGGGTTGGTGGTCGCGTAGTCAACACCTCGCTTATAGGTGCCGTTGTTGATGGACTCCTGGTAGAACTGTTTCACGTCAAAGTAGTCCGCAGGGCCAAGCGTCCAGCCCTGGATCAGGTGACCGATTTCGTGGAAGAGGATGTTCAGACCGCCACACGGCCCGGACCTATCGCCCAGCAGGTCCAGTTCGTTGACGGTGGCGACGGGGTAGTCGGCGCGATCTGCAACGCCGCAAACGTGGTTGAAATCGATGCTCGTTTGGCCAGAAAGGCAAGCGAATTCCGGCAGATCCAGCACGCCCTGTTTGGAATCGGCGACGATGATGTACGCGCCCTCTTCGGCGAGGCGGTCTTCTAGGTTGTTGTTCAGGAAGAGCCGTTCCACCGTCTTCCGCGCGGCTTCCATGGCGGCGTCATCGACTTTGGCGTTACCAACGATCGTCAGACCGTTGGTCTGGACGCGCTTGGTGTAGACCGCCGGGAACGTGCGCTCCGCCTTCACGGAGGGGCGATGCAGTACACCCTGGCAAACTGATGCGCCGGGCTTGTACGCGGGGTCCGGCGCCGGCGAATCTGGTTCCGTGGTGACGAGGGCGATGCTGGCGCGCTCAGAGGTCGATGAGCGAAAGAGCAGCGCCGCACCGCCCAGCGCGCCGACAATGGCCAGCGCGAAAAGCGGCAAGAGAAAGACGCCACGAGTACCCACGCCCGCAAGCTTCCGGCCTGGGGGCGTGTCTGCTCAAGTGGGTGTCCTTTACTTGAGCGTCCAGCGGACTGAGATATCCACCACAACGCGGCCGGTCCCGGGCTGGATCGGCGTCTCAATCGCGGCGTCCTTGGTTCCGCCGGCGGCGGCGAACGCGGGTTGCGGCAGGTTGTTGATCTGTGTCTCGGAGATTGTCACCGGCTGGCCCAGGCTCACGCCGCCGAGCTTTGCCAACTGCTCCGCCTTCTTCCGCGCGTCCTTCATTGCTGCTTCGCGGGCCTGCTCTAGCAGCTTCTCGTTGTCTTCGATTCCGAAGCGGATACTCTGAATCCGCGCGTCGTTGCCACCGGCGGCGACGGCGGCATCGACGACCTTGCTGAACGTGTCCAGCTTGCGCACTTTCGCCTCGACCGTATTGGTGACGACGAAGCCGATAATCGTTGGCTGCGCATTCTGCTTCGTAAAGTCGTACTGGGGTTG
>JBDTVB010000369.1:0-3139 GCA_040007415.1 Anaerolineaceae bacterium | reverse complement strand
TCTACAGCGTCGGCGTTGTCGCGTACGAACTGCTCGCCGGGCAGCCCCCATTCGTGGGCGACACGATGCACAGCATCATCGCCCAACACATGCGTGACACCCCCGACCTGCGACAGCTTCCTCTCGAAGCCCGCGAATTCGTCGGGAGGCTCTTGGAGAAGGCGCCTGCGGATAGATTCTCGTCCTCGGCGGTACTTGGCGACTCCGGCGTCCGAGACCCGGATCAAACTTTCCACAATCGCACCGTCAACCGGTCGCGGTGGGAAACACCAAACGCACGTGTGGAAGATCGTGCTCCGAAACCACTGCGAAACAGTACCGTTCTTCGACCAGAGCAATCGGAAGTGGCGGCGCTGGAGCGAGCGGACGACAGCAAGATTCGGCACGGCTCGATACTCGCAACGCTCTTTTCGTTTCAAGGACGGACTGGCCGCGCAACTTGGGCGTGGGTATGGGTGGGTTGGCTGGCATGGTTCGTCGTGGCCGCACTGAGTTCTCCAATCGCGACAGAGTTGGTGGTGGTATTCGTCGGCTGGTCGCTCGTGGCCGTATCGACACGCCGGCTGCACGACTTGGACAAGAGCGGATGGTGGCTGCTGTGGGTCGCCGCGCCAGGTGCGGTTCTGGTCTTGCTCCCCATGCTGGCGCTCACCCGGGGGAATCCCGTCGCCAACCGCTTCGGTGATCTTGCGTGAGCCGCTCGATTGCCTGCCGACTTGGCGTCGAGACCACTGCCTATAGTCTGGGGCGCTCGCGGACTGGAGTCGGGATCGACTGTCACATCGCGCCGCCACCGTTGTTAGTGAATTGTCTGTTTTCGGGACTACCCGAATCGCGCTCGAACCCTTAACGTTCGCTCATCGCTGCCATGACGATCGTAACCCCGATCGGCTGGGAGATGTTCTGAGTTGGAGAGTGGCTCACATGGCCGACGAAACTGTCATTATTCGGAAGGTCCCGTCATCGTTCGCTTACCTCTTGTGGATGACGGGCGTCCGCCGCGGCGACCATGCGACAGTCCGCGCCGAAGGCTGCACAATTGGGCGCGGGCGGGAGGCAGACGTGCTGCTGGATGACGAGACAGTCTCCGAGGAGCAGGCACGGATTCGCAAGGAAGGGGACACCTGGTTTCTTTACGATCTGGCGTCAACCAACACCAGCGCAGTGGCGGGCACCAGCGTCTTTCGCCACCCACTGAACGACGGCGACAGGATGACTTTCGGTGAAACCGAGATGGTCTTCCGGTCATTGAAGTAGGAACGGAGCCGTCTGAATGACGTTCTTTGATTGGGAGCCAATCCAGCGGGCGCTGGCGTTTAGTGGCATATTTCTGTTGTCACTCCTCGCCGTCCTCTGGTTGATGTATGACGTATTTCCCCGGCGCAGTCAGCAGCGGTGGACATGGCTGTCCGTTTCCGGGTTCTTTGTAGTGCTCACAGTGCCAGCGGTCTTTTTCGGCGCTGCAAACCTCGAGGAATCTCGTGAAACACTCCTCAATGTGTTCTCCTGGCTGGCAATCGGGGGGGGCATTTGCGCCCTTCTTACCGTGGGTTTCTATGCCGCGTTAGGCCGAAACACAGGTTCGGCCCCTGCCTCCACGTTCGTGGGCGACTACGGTCACACTGGCATCTATCCTCCAACTATCTTCGCCAGCCCCGAGCCCGTTTCGCCTCCAACCATGCGGGGACCCATGTCTTCCGCCCCGCTCAAATCGCCTCAACCCACGAAAGCCGATGCCTTCCTCTTCGTGAAGGACGGCCCAGACCGGGGAAAGCAGTTCCCATTGACGCAGACGGTGACTATCGGTCGCGGGGCGAACTGCAACATCACGCTCGATGACCGTCGCGTCTCTAGTGAGCACGCGCAGGTCAAGCAGAGCGCCGGCGGGTATGTCTTCACCGACCTTCGCAGCTCGAACGGGTCGTTCTTGATCGTTGAAGGTCGCGACGAGCCGATCCGCGCTTCCCAACTGCTCGTGCATGGCGATGAGATTCGCGTAGGGCACACTGTGTTCGAATTCGTCGATACGCGCCGGGGGCAACGGTAGTGTCGACTTGCGCGAGCTGCAGCTACGACCCGGGATTCACCGCGGTGATCTGCCCCCGCTGTGGGGCGGGCGCGTCGCCGAGAAGCTCCGGCTCGGGTGCAGGCGCTGACTCGATGACCGTCCTGGAGGGCGAAGCTACCCACAGTGGCGCCGGCTCGGCGAGCGGTGCCGCCGGGTGCTTTCTTGTGATCGAAGGGCCGGACCAGGGTAGCAAGTACTTGCTCTCGCGGACGGGTGTCGTAGGGCGTTCTGGCGATTGCGCGGTCGCCCTTCACGACCCCCGAGTGTCCCAACGGCATGCCCGGGTGAAGGTGCAGGATGGCAGGGTCACCTACCAGGACTTGGAGGCGACGAACGGCACCTTTCTCTTGCTCGGCGGGAACCGCCAACGGCTTCGCGGCCCGCACGTCATCCTTGATGGGGATGAACTTGCCCTCGGGAGCACCGTCCTACGCTACGTGGAATTCGCCTCAGGAGGCACAAGATGACCGGACCCTGCAGCAGGTGCGGAAACGATCCAGGGTTCGATTGGGCTATCTGCCCTGGATGCGGGCTGCGAGCAGACTCGGACGCATCGCCGATAACCAGTCCGAATGAAGGAGCAACGGATCGCTGGGATCCGACGATCATCGAGGCGCCCCTTGGGCGCGAGCGCGCCCGCTTCGGCGACCGAACGGATTTCTACCAGCCGGTGAACCCCCCGAGGGGCGGCGGCCCGCTTCGTTTCGAACCGGCAAATGACGCTGACCGCACCGTTATGGACCGCGACTATGATCGAGCCTCGTCGTCGGCAGTTGATGACCACACGATCATCGACCGCGGAGGGGCGCGAGATGCTGAGCCCTCCGATTCGACGATCATCGTCCGATCTGGACGAAAGGGAATCACCGGCCCCCTCGTCTACCTGATAGAACGCAACGGGATGAGGGCGGGCAGGGTCCATCTCGTTGGTATAGAGACATCAATCGGTCGCGGGCCTGATCAAGATATCGTTGTTGGCGACGAGACCGTGAGTAAGCGGCACGCGAAAGTACGTCTCGAAGATGGGCAATTCCGATTTGATCCGATCCACGACGTAGGCAACTGCTTCAC
>JBDTVB010000368.1:0-3144 GCA_040007415.1 Anaerolineaceae bacterium | reverse complement strand
TTCCCGGCGCCGGTCTAACGCCGAATCGGTCGGACCGCTCAGGTTTCCTGGCCGTACCCCATGGCCACCGCGTACTGCCATCCGTCCAAGTCAGGCGTTTCGATGCCCAGGTTGGCGAGGCTGAGCTTGATTTCGGTGCGGTGTTCGGTGCCATGCGCCACCGCGTGGACAAGGAAGAAGCTCTTCGGGTACCGGTAGGCTTTGCCCATGAACGGCAGGATCACTTCAGGGTCTGTCTCCAACGCCTCTGCGATGGCCACGAGCGCGTCGGCCGAGGCCGTTGCCGCCTCGATCAGGGCGTCGAAGCCTGGCCACGGACTCGATCGCGTCAACTCGCCCTCGTGTTGTCTGCCTTCGGTGCGCAGGGCCTGGGTCCGCTGCCCCCCGACGACATGGCAAAGGAGTTCCCGGACCGACCCCGAAGCCTCGGGCATACGGTGGTCGAGCTGTTTGTCGGTGAGTACGCGACAGCCGTTGACCAGTGTCAGCGTGGCCCAGCGGTTGTAGCGGAGCATCTCGGCCAGCGGTGCATTCACCTTCTGGCACCGATCGCGAGCGGAGTGCGCGAACCTTCGAGCAGGATTGGCCCGAGCACCTGCATCGCCTTGCAGAGTTCGGCGCCCACCTCGCGCCCCAGGTCTGTTGTCAGCTTCGCAAACTTGAAGACCCGGTGCAGCCGCCGCCAGGAGGACGTCCATTCCTCCAGCTCCCAGCCGGGGCCGAGCGCGGCCATCAGTTCGCAGGCCCGCTCGGAGAGCCGGAAGGCCCAGGCGTCGTTCTGTTCGACAGCGCCTTCGAAATGCAGGCCGAGCTCTATCTGCCGCTTTCCGAGGCTGGTGTTGATCTCGAAATGGTTCTGCGGCTCCCCGTAGTTGAGCTGCAAGATTGTCCACATGACCTTGCGTTGGAGCGGTGGGAAATCCGGCGGCAGGCCGGCCAACGCCTGGTCTTCGCAAAAGAAGACGAACTCGCGAACCTTCAGTGTCCCAGTACGCGTCGGCACGGGCTTAGTGTAGATCGGCTGCGCCCCGGCGCGCTGCCAAATTGACGGCGGTGCCGCGTCGCAACGGTTCGACCCCGCATTCCCTCTACAATGGCGCGGTGGACTACGCGCAGGCCATTCAATACCTACTGTCGCTTACCGACATGGAGCGTGGCTTCCAGGCCTCCGCCAACCCCACCATGTCGCTCGGCTCTGTCCGCTCGCTGCTTTCGCGCCTGAACGACCCTCACCTGGGGCGCGGCACGGTGCATGTCACCGGCTCGAAGGGCAAAGGCAGCACCGCGGCGATGATTGCGGGCATCCTCGTTCGCAACGAGGAATCGGTTGGGCTTTTCACGAGCCCCCAC
Organism: Anaerolineaceae bacterium; assembly: GCA_040007415.1. Taxonomy (GTDB): domain Bacteria; phylum Chloroflexota; class Dehalococcoidia; order Tepidiformales; family Tepidiformaceae; genus PNKC01. The sequence continues at coordinate 1,794 of JBDTVB010000368.1, read as the reverse complement.
CTCCACTCGTTCACAGAACGCATCGTCCTTGATGGGGACTCGATCTCGGCGGAGGAGTTCGCGGCCGGCTTGGAGGCGATCCACGGGGCTGTCGAAGCTGAGCGGGAGAGCGTCCATGGCAACGTCAGCACTTTCGGCGTCCTCACCGCCCTCTTTTTCTGGCTCGTCCGGGCCCAGGCCCGGCGCATCGATTGGCAGGTCGTCGAAGTTGGCCTGGGCGGTTCGTACGACGCCACGAACGTCTTCGAATCGCCAGACGTGGTGGTGATCACGCCGATCTCGCTCGAACACACCGCCATCCTCGGCAGCACGCCGGAAGCGATCGCGCGCGACAAGTCAGGGATCATTAAGGCCGGCTGCACCTGTGTCCTCGCCCCCCAGCGCGACCCGGCCGTCATCGCCGTCGTGCGCGAACGCTGTGCATTCGTTGGAGCGCGGCTCGTGGACGTGGGAGAACTCTACGAAGCGCAGCCGAACGAGCGGCACCCTTTTGGGCAGTCCTTCGTGCTCCACGGCCCGCTTGGCGCTCGCGAGATGCGCACCCCCATGCTTGGCGAGCATCAGCTGGCCAACGCCGCCACCGCTGTTGCCGCCGCCGAAGCGCTGCGGGCACGCGGACACGCGATCTCCGAAGCGGCGATCATCGACGGCATCGCACACACGCGCATCCCAGGCCGGCTGGAAGTGATGGGCCAGAAGCCGCTCATCGTGGCCGATGGAGCGCACAACGGGGAGAGCGCCGAGGCTCTGGCCAACGCCCTCAAGGAGTACTTCACATGGCGCCGCCTCTTCCTCGTCATTGGCGTGACCCAGGACAAGGACGTGCGGGCCATGGGGTTCAAACTGGCGCGGCTGGCGGAACTAGTGATCTGCACAGGCTTCAGCAACCCGCGTTCGCGCGACCCGTACGACATCCTCCAGGAGATTGGCTTCCTCGGCCCCGCCGCAGTCGCCGAAATGACCGTTTCGGACGCCCTCGAAACCGCCCTCTCGCACGCCGACCCGGAGGATGCCGTGTGCATCACTGGGTCGCTCTACGTGGTCGCTGAAGCCCGAGAAATCCTCCTCGGCGAGAGCGTGCTGCGCGCATAGGCTGGGGCTCGTGGTCCGCGGCTAGCCGTGCTCGCGGGTGCGTCGACGGCGAGACCAGCCAACTTACCGATCGGTAAACAGGGGCCGATCGGCCCTAAAACATGGGCCCGTTTGGCCGTCAAAATACCTGCGCTAGATCATACTCTTCCCTCGCAGCCTGGCGAACGGCGCGTCCGTTGTCAGCGCTATCACGTGGCGAGGAATTCGATGACAGTCTCCGCAACCAGCCAGCCCGGGCTTGACCTCTCGTGGCTCAACATCGATGAAGAGTGGGGCGCCCGCGCGACGCCCAGCCGCAAGGGACTCACGCTCGAAGATCTCAATGTGTTGAGCTATGGCAACGTCCCGCCCCGTGCCGGCGCACCGACAATGGCAATGCGCGGCGCCAAGCCGGACCCCCGTTCTCCGCGCCACGGCCGCCAGTACCGCGACAAGGCGGATGTCTGGAGCGAAGCGACCATGATGCTCTACGAAGAGGCCATGCAACGGCAATGGTCTTCCGCCGTAGACATCCCCTGGCACGAGATCTCACCGGACCTGCCCACAGATATCGAAATGGCGATGTGCACCCTCTGCACCTTCCTCACTCAGGTCGAATTTATCGCCGGTGACCTCCCGGGCCGCAATATGGCGCTGGTTCACCCAGACCAGTTCGAAGTGCAGCTCTTCCTCGGCTCGCAGGTCATGGATGAGGGTCGCCAC
>JBDTVB010000367.1:0-3163 GCA_040007415.1 Anaerolineaceae bacterium | reverse complement strand
GGCCTGGCGGTTGGCTGGGATGCCCTCGCCACGGCGCAGCCCGCAGGCCGCGATTGGTCTCCGGACGATGAGCCCGGCACATTCTTCGCCGCGCCAATTAGCGAGGACTACCGTCCACATGATGGTATCCCGCGCAATCTTGCCCACTTCATGGACCGTGGAACTTTGGTCGCCGTCGATGCGGCGCTCCAGGCCATTGAGTCTGCAGGTCTGCACGCGGGCGCCGGCGATTCGCGGCGGTTCGCTGTCGCCGATGGTCTTCCGTACCGCGCTCCAGGCCAGGCGACGCTTTTCGTGCCTTACGGGCATGCGGTTGCCAGGGTCCTCGGCACGCGGGGGCCGGCAACAAGCGAAGGCGGAGTCGAAGCGAGCGGACTCGCCGCGATTGCGACCGCCGCGCGGCTCATCGCTCGTAATGACGCCGATATCGTGGTTGCTGGCGGCGCGCAGGCGCTGCAGAGACCGTTGCTCGATCATCTGCGGGCGCAGGGCTTCTCTGGCCGGTCCCCCGCGAAGCCGTTCGATATCGCGCACGCCGGGATGGTCCCCGCGGAGGGTGCCGCTTACGTGGTGATTGAGGCCGAGGGCCACGCTCGCGCACGGGGCGCAGCGATCCTTGGCCGAATCGCGGGCGTCGGACAGATCTTCGATTCGACGGCCGAACCGCTGGCAACGAGCGATTCGGCTGAGGCGGGCCGTGTCATGCAGGCGGCGCTAGGAGACGCTGGCTACCTGCAGAACCAGGTTGACCTCCACCTCGCTTCTGCGGATGGCCGCTCGGGTGTCGACTACGGGGAAGGCTACGGGGCCAAGCGGACGTTTGGTCGCCACGCCTACTACGCCGCCGTGAGCACCATTGCTGGCGCGCTCGGCAGCGCCCTGGGAGCGAGCGGCGCGCTCGCGCTGGCGTTCGCGATTGAGTCATTCCAGCGGCAGCAGGTGTTCCCAATTGCGGGCTTCGAAAACCCGGAGACAGACCTGGACCTGGCGTACGTCCGTTCGGCACGCCCGGAGAAGCTGGACTGCATCCTTGTCACCAGCCTGGGCCTTGGCGGCACGAACGTGGGCATCGTCCTTTCGCGAGAATGACGCAGCCGTCAGGGCCCATTCGAGCGCGCGGTTTCGGGCCTATACCACGTAACTGCCCTAACATTTAGCAATGCCCGTTGAGATTACCTGGCTTGGCCGCAACTGCTTCCGATTGAAGGGCCGCGATGGCGTTGTCCTCACCGATCCGTGTCCACCCGAGAGCGGGTACATCATCGGTAAGCAGACCGCCAACATCGTCACCATGAGCAACCGCGACAACCCCGGCTACAGCTTTCGCGAAGGTTTCCCTGCCAGCGCTCACGTGTTGGACGCGCCCGGCGAATACGAGATGGGAGGCATCCTGGTCACTGGTCTGGCCACGAAACGCCTCGATGGCGGGCGCAACGTCGTCTTTGTCTTCGAGATCGATGGCATTCGCGTGGGTCACCTCGGTCTTGCCAGTACGCAGGGCATGGACGAAGTGAAGGACGTCGATATCCTCCTCTTCCCGGCAGGTGGTGTGAATTCGCTGGGTGGACCTTCGGCCGCCGATGTAATGACCAAGCTGGACCCTCGCGCCGCTATCCCGATGAACTTCAAGACAGACGCTGAGACTTCGGACCTGCAGCCGCTGGAGACGTTTCTCAAGGAGATCGGCTCCAAGCCCGAGCCACAGCCAAAGGTGCAGTATTCGCGTACCCAGCTCCCGCAGGACATGACGGTGGTTGTCCTCGAACCCAAGATCTAAGGTTCGCGTCAGCGGGTGAGCGCACCGTAGGCTGAGGGGATGCGGTCGTTGATGACGTGCGTCCCTGGGGCCATATCCTTCCAGCGAGCCATGGCGCGGTTGACAGCGGCGGTCATCGCCACTCCACTGCCATCTGGCGATGCTGCCACCATTGAGCCGTTGGGGGCCGTTACCAGGCCGCCTGCGGGCCAGGCGGTGGCCACGTAGACCTTGTTCTCATCGCTACGGGTGCGAGCAATCGGCTCGGTCATGCGGTCGGCGGCGAAGAGCGGCCAGGCCAGCACATCGGCGCCTTCCAAGGTGAGCGCACGCGCCACTTCGGGAACCAAGCCTTCGTCTCCACAGAGCAGGGCGACGTTGCCGACGGGCGTAGCAACCACCGGTGAGGGCAGATCTCCCAGGGTGATCCCGCGGCCGTGGGTGGCGATATGTTCGTGCGAACCCTGGGGCGTGACCAGCGTGGCGGAACGGCCATGCATGCAGCCGTTTGTACTTGTGCCGAAGGCAAGCATCCCGCCCAGCGTGCGGACGGCGGATTCGAGGAGCGAGAGATCCACCTGCCAGCCATCAGGCGCGGCCATTCCGGGAAACACCACGAGGTCGGCATCCTGTTGCCGAAGCACTTCGAACCGCGCCAGCACGGCGAGCGCATCGAAGGTCTCAAGGCCCGGGGCTACGGCGACGCGCCGATTGTCCCGCGACGGGACGAGTGCTTCTTCGAGCAACTCAGTGACCGGAAGCGACCCGGTGGGCCTTGTGAGGATGCCGTAAAGGCCGGGCCGGCGCTGCACCACTTCAGCTTGCGCCATCGGTTCGATTTCGTAGACCAGCACGGTTTCGCTGTCGCTGGGGGCACAGACGCGGGTGACGCCGAGAGGGTCGATCACGCAGGAACGCCCGGCGTAGACGATACTGCCGGCTTCCACGCCCCATTTGTCTGCCGCCACCACCCAGGCGCCGTTTTCAAACGCCCGGACGGGCATCATGTACTCGCACTGGATATTCGATAGCTTCGCCGTTTCGCGGCCCGAGGCGACCCAGGCGGTGAGGTCGAGAATGACCTCCGCACCGTTCAGAGCCAGTGATCGGGCGATCTCTGGTAGCCGCCCGTCGGCACAGATGAGGATGCCGGCGCGGCAGAACCCCATGTCGAAGACGGGGAACTGATCGCCCCGTTTGAACCACTGGGTATCGAAGTGCCAGAGAAAGCTCTTGTCGTACTGCCCGCGGATCTCGCCATCCGGGCTGAAGACAACGCCGCTGTTGGTCAGGCCACCGGCGAGGTCCGGGACGACAAGGCCAGCCGCTAACCAGTAGCCGTAAGTCCGCGTTTTTTCGGCGAGCAGCGCCCTGATTTCGTTGTACTGGCGCACCCCCGGCCGTGCG
>JBDTVB010000366.1:0-3182 GCA_040007415.1 Anaerolineaceae bacterium | reverse complement strand
TCGATGAGTGGCATGTACCGCTCTTCGGCCAGGATGCCAAAGAGCCGCAGCATGATGCCAGGCATAGCCAGATCGAAGCGATGCTTTGGGATATAGCTCGCCGCGCCCTTGAATTAGGAATGAATGTAATACTCGATTTCGGCTTCTGGGCACGTGAAGAGCGCGAGGACTATCGATTGCGAGCAAAGAGGCTAGGGGCGCGCAGCGAGGTGCATTTTCTTGATCCCCCGACGGATGAATTATTACGACGGCTTGCTATAAGAAATGCACAGCCTTCCCAGAAGGTTTTTCATATTTCTGAAGAACAGATGACGCCTTGGATTGCGTTCTTCCAAAGACCAATGCCTGACGAACTTGAACTGAGAGATTAAGATGGGAGGCGCGCTTACAATAACGCCTGAATCGGCCTCCTGGGGTGCTTACGAGCAGGCCATCTCCCCGGATCGGTACCGCTCGCGAGGGCGGCTAATTCCGGGAGGACTGACTAGAGTCCGGTTCTGGAAGCGCTAAGGCGACTCTCAGGGCGGTGAAAGTAAGAGGCCCGCGAAAAGCTCAGACGGCGCGCTGGGTTCGCCTGGAGGCGCTACCGCGCGACAACTGGAGCGCTCGCCCCCGTCTCGATTCCGACTCCGGCAAGCATCGAGTGGATAGCCTTCATGTTCGCGATGATCCGTCCTGCTTCCAGGCCCACTGCCTGCTTGCCGTCGCAGAGGGCTTCGGCGGGGTTCGAATGGATGTCGAACTCGATGCCGTGAGCGCCGGCGGCGATGAATCCGTAGGCCACGCGCTCCACCAATCGCCGATCCCCCGAGCTGTGGCTGGGATCCGCGATCAAGGGCAGATGCGACTTCATCCGTACCAGCGGGATCATTGCAATGTCCGCTCCGAAGCGCGTCTCCGGTTCGAAGCTCTTGATCCCCCGGTAGCAGAGGATGACGTTGCGGTTGCCCTGGCCGATGGAGCGCCCTTCGCGATCAAGGCCGCTCATGATGTAGGCAGCGCCCGAGAGCCACTCACTCATGTCGTTGCCGAAACCGTGCTTGAACACGATTGGCACGTCCACCCGGGAGAGTTCTTCGAGAAGTGGCGAATACTGCGCACTGCGAGCGCCGACTTGAATGATATCGATGCCCGCTTTGAGGAAAGCATCGAGGTGACGCAGATCGATCAGTTCGCTAACTATCGGGAGACCAGTATCGGCCTTCATGGCGGCGGCAATCTCAAGGCCCTTGCTCAGTTCGAGGCCCCGGTAGTCGTAGGGGCTTGTCCGCGACTTGTCGACGAAGGCACGGAGCACATTGACGCCGGCATCCTTCGACATCCGGGCAGAATCCAGCGCTTGCTGTTCGGATTCGATGGCGCACGGACCGCCGAAGACGGTGAGGTTTTCGCCGCCGATCTTGACCCCGCCAACTGTAACTACTGTGTCTTCATGGTGAAAGGTACGGCTGGCGTCCTTGTACTTCTCGGTGATGCGGATGACGCGCTCGACACCGGGAAGTTCAGTGATGCGCCCTTCATCGATGACCGCGGCGATGCCCTTGACACCGACCACGGTGGTGTCGCTGACGATCGTCTCGCAGCGCAGGCCGTAATCGAGGGCGATGCGATCGATGACGCGTTGCGTCTGGTCAGGGGTCGCGCCTTCGGCCATGTGGATGATCATTGAGGGGGCTCCGATACGCAGGGGCGTTATGTACCAGTATTTTCGCTCGCTTAGCCGCTAGGCGCGACGCGTGGGAGCCGTCGAGGCGGTCGGGCGGCGATTACAGGATGGCCGCGCGTACAGCGGCCAGGTCGCGCCGGCGCCGAGCGGCACCTGCCTCAGTAAAGCGTGAGACGGCGGCGGTGAAGGTGGCGAGCTCGGCGGCGGTGAGTGCGGACATGAGTTGCGCCGAGTATTCACGAAGTTCTTCGCGAAGGCTGGACACCACCTCACGGCCGCGGGGCTGAAGCCAGATGCAGATGCCGCGACGGTCCCCCGCTGCAACTTCGCGGCGAATGAAGCCGCCCCGTTCGAGCCGTTCAAGAAGCGCGGATACGGACGGACGAGTGACGTAAAGCAGGTCCGCAAGTTCGGAGTTGCTCAGCCCCTCGCGGATGGCGAGGTGGCCCAGGAGACGAAGCTGCGTGACAGTCAGCCCTTCCCGGTCCCAGATTGTGAGGCGGAGTGGGTCCAGCAAGGCGCTCGCTGAGAAGAACGCCGTGATCGCCGCCTCAATCTCCGGGGAACGTTCGGGTTGTGACATAGGGCCACTCTACCGCACCGGCGAGACAACTACTCAACGGGTCCCGCGGCTGGCAGATGGGCTACTCATCGATCGCCGAGTAGATGATGTTTTTGAGCTGGCCGCGGAAGTTGAAGGTGGCCGATGGCATCAGTTGGGTCATGAAGATCGCGATGAGGTCTTCTTTCGGGTCCACCCAGAAGATGGTTGAGGCAGCGCCGCCCCAGTAGTAGTCACCCTCACCGAGGGAGCCGCTGTCCACTTCGCTGAGGGTCATTGCAAAACCGAGCCCGAACCCGACGCCCTCGTAGGCCGTTTCGGAAAAGGCGCCGACAGCCATGGACGAGAGGTCCTTGCCACCGGCGAGATGGTTCTTCGCCATTAGCTGGATGGTACGAGGGCCAAGCACTCGGTGGCCGTCGAGTTCTCCGCCGCGGCGGAGCATCTCCGAGAACCGCAGGTAGTCGGCGGTGGTACTGGTCAGCCCGCCACCTCCGGAGAAGAAGCTGGGCCTGGTGAGGTAGGTGCTGGTCTCAGGGTCATCAATGAGTTTGAGCGTCTTGTCTGGTTGGCGTTGGTAGTTGGCGGCAAAGCGGTTCCGATTCTCCGGCGCAACGTGGAATGACGTATCGACCATGCCCAGCGGGTCGAAAATATTCTGCTGAAGGTACTCATCGAAGGGTTGCCCGGAGATCGCCTCGACGAGATAGCCGCAGACGTCAGTCGAGAACGAATAGAGCCAGCGTTCGCCGGGAGCGAAATGCAGAGGCACTTTCGCCAACTTCTGGACGAAGGTATTAAGTGTCTCTGTACGGTCGCGATTGACGCCCTCGCGACGGTACGCCTTGTCCACGGGGTGGTTCGTGGCTCCGTACGAGAGTCCGCCGGAGTGGCTGAGGATGTGACGCATAGTCATCGGCCGGTCCGGGGTGCGGGTGGCCATTTCGTCGCCTT
>JBDTVB010000365.1:0-3195 GCA_040007415.1 Anaerolineaceae bacterium | reverse complement strand
TCGTTCACGTCAATGACCACCACTCGGAGGCTGATCCCGATCTGCGGTGCAGCGAGCCCAACTCCAGGTGCGTCGTACATCGTTTCCCACATGTCTTCGATCAGCTTGTGGATGCTGCTGTCAATCGCGCGGACGCGGCGCGCTTTTTCGCGAAGGACGGGATCGCCCGCGCGGCGGATGGGGATGATTGCCAAGTGGCGCTCCGTTCATCTGATGGCACAACGCGGCGCCGCAACCCAAGTTTAGCGCTCGTGGCTGTCACGCGCCCACGCTGGCGAACGAGTAAGTGTCTGCACTACACTAAGTCCGTGACCGAACTCCCCCAGCCGACCGCACGTCCCCCTCGATCCGAGCGGCGCCAAAAGGACGGTCTCGGGTACGCGACGGTCGTAATCGGGAGTGGAATCTCTGGTCTCTTCGTCGCCCTGGAAGCTCGTCGCCTGGGCCGGGTGCTGGTGTTGACAAAAGGGAGCATCGACGACTGCAATACGCGGTGGGCACAGGGTGGCATCGCGGCCGCGATCGGCCCCTTGGACACACCGCTGCAGCACCTCGCTGACACAATTTCCGCCGGTGCTGGCCTGGTCGATAGGGAAGCCGCGCGAGTGCTCTGTACGGAAGCGCCGGCGCGCATCACCGACCTTGTTCGATACGGCGTTGCCTTCGATTCGCTCGGGAGCGAGGTTGCGCTTGGGCGTGAAGCAGCGCACAGCCATTCACGCATCCTGCACGCAGGCGGCGATCGTACGGGGGCCGAGATCGAAACCGCGCTGAGCGCTGCAGTCGCTGACCCATCGATAACAGTCCTCGACTACACCCTCGCGACCGACCTGCTCCTGGACCGCGGACAGGTTGTCGGTATCCGTGCGTTGAATCTGCAGACCGGCGAGGACGAAACGTTCGAATCCGACTCGGTTGTCCTGGCGACCGGCGGGGCGGGACGGCTCTTTTCGCATACGACGAACCCCGAAGTGGCCACGGGCGATGGCATCGCGCTGGCGTTCGAAGCAGGAGCCGAGATAGCGGATATCGAGTTCTACCAGTTTCACCCGACGGCCTTGCGGTTGGACGGTGCGCCACCGTTCCTCATCTCCGAAGCCGTTCGGGGTGAAGGTGCGGTGCTGCGCAACTTGGCCGGCGAAGCATTCATGAGGCGCTATCACCAACTCGAAGACCTCGCCCCGCGCGATGTGGTTGCCCGCGCGATTGTGACGGAAATGCGCAACGAAGGCGGCGACCATGTGCTGCTGGACTGTCGAGGCCTCACATCCGTGGACCTGGCGGCGCGGTTCCCGGGCATCCACGCGTTCTGCACTGGCGTGGGAATCGACATTCGGACAGACCCGATTCCGGTCTCTCCGGCCGCCCACTACCTGATGGGCGGAGTGCGCACTGACGTGCATGGGCGGACGACTATTCCCGGGTTGTACGCCTGCGGGGAGGTGGCATGCACCGGCGTTCATGGTGCAAACCGGCTGGCCAGTAACTCACTCATGGAGACCGTGGTATTTGGCAAACGTGTGGTCGAGCACATGGAAAGCGGCGCCGGCGGTTTCGCGGCGCCGACAGTGGGCGTTACGCCACTCCAACTCGCTGACCGGGTCGCTCCAGACCACGCGTCCGTGCAATTCATGATGTGGGCGAGCGCTGGCATAGAGCGCAGCGCGGAGGCTCTTGCGGCTGGGCTGGCTGACGTTGAGTCCTGGCCACGCGCAGGGGCGCCCGCCAGCGCGCGGGCGCCATTCGAGAGGCGGCAGATGGCAACGCTTTCCCACCTCATGCTCTCTGCGGCTACTTCCCGCAGGGAAAGCCGGGGAGCGCACTTCCGAAGCGACTATCCGCAGCCAGACGACGTGAACTGGCTGCGCCGACAGGTGTTTCGCCGTGAAAATTGAACCTCTCGACCAGGCCCTCGTCTCTCGCATCGTGGCGGTTGCGTTGGCGGAAGACCGCGCTGGCGAAGATGTCACCACGCTCGCTACTGTTCCGCCAGCCCTAAGGGGCCGTGCCGTGTTCCTGGCGAAGGACGCGGGGGTACTTGCGGGCCTTGGTGTTGCCGCGGAAGCGTTTAGGCAGAGCGACCAATCCGTGACTATCGGTTCCCTCGTGGTCGACGGGGACCAGTTCGAACCAGGAACGAAATTTGCCACCGTCGAAGGGCCCGTGCGGGCGATACTCCGGGCCGAACGGGTAGCGCTCAACTTCCTCCAACGCCTCTCAGGTACGGCAACGCTGACGCGCCAGTTCGTCGATGCCATCGCTGGAACCGGTGCGGTGATCCTTGATACTCGCAAAACCACCCCCGGACTGCGAGACTTCGAAAAGTACGCCGTGCGCTGCGGCGGCGGGACCAACCACCGCCGCGACCTGGCCGCGATGGCGATGATCAAGGACAACCACCGCGAGGCGCTCGCCCGCGCTGGCAAGACGCTGGCACAGGGGGTGGCCGACATTCGCGCCCGTTCCCCCGGTGTCGTCGTTGAGTTGGAGGTGGACGACCTTGCAGACCTCGAAGAGGCGCTGGCCGGCAAACCCGAATGGGTGCTCCTCGACAACATGACGGTCGAAGAGATGGCCGATGCTGTGCGCCTCACCGCTGGGCGGGCCAAGCTCGAGGCGAGTGGAGGCGTGCAACTCGAGACCGTGCGCGCAATCGCAGAGACTGGTGTCGACGCAATCTCGGTCGGCGCGTTGACGCACGGCGCGCGGGCCGTGGATATCAGTTTGGACTTGACCTTCTAGAGCCGGAACGCCGGCAGCACCCTTGGCGCTGCTGGCAACGGCGAGCGGCGAAGAGGGAGCTACGAGTGACGCATGCGAACCCGGCCAGGCTGATTCTTGTTTGCGGACTACCTGGCGCGGGTAAGACGACACTCGCCCGACAGTTGGAGCGGCAACTTCCCGCGATTCGGCTGTGTTGCGATGAATGGCTCTCGGAGCTCGGTTGGACCTCTTCGATGAGCCGCTGCGGGACAAACTGGAGGTGGTTTTTTGGAAACACGCCCAACGCCTTCTGACGAACGGGCAAAGCGTGATCCTTGCGTCAGGATTCTGGTTACGAACCAATGCCGGAGTTGATCCGCCGGGTCACGATTCGGAACAAGAACACTATGTGGAGAGATTCTCCGATTACAGCGAACGACCTCGAAGAATGGCAAGGGTACTTCCAAGCGCCAGACTCGCGAGAACTGGCGC
>JBDTVB010000364.1:0-3201 GCA_040007415.1 Anaerolineaceae bacterium | reverse complement strand
CCGATCGGGCTCGCCACGGCTGCCGTCCGGGAGAACGCCGGAAGGTTCGCGGCGGTACAAGAGCGAGCCGAAGGACACGCTCGTCGCGACGCTGAATGCCACCACAGACGGGAAGGGCGAGGCGAGCGTGAAGTTCACCCCTTCGAAGCCGGGGACGTTGCGGCTTATTGCTGAGGTGACGGATTCGAAGGGCCGGACCGCGAAGTCGGCGGCATACCTGTGGGTAGCGGGCCAGGGATTCGCGAGCTGGCAGGTCACGAACGACGACACCATCGCACTGGTGGCCGACAAGGAGAAGTACGAAGTTGGCGAGACGGCAGAGGTGCTGGTGCCGGCTCCTTTCGTGGGCGCAACGGGGTTGGTGACGATCGAGCGGGGGAAAGTAATTACGCGGAGCGTGCGTCAGTTCGGGACCAACAGCGAACGGCTGCAGATCCCGATCACGGACCACTCGGTGCCGAACATCTTTGTGGCGGTGGTGCTTTACCGGCCGCCGACGGCGGAGGACCCGGTGCCGCGCTACAAGGTGGGCTACGTCGAGCTCCAGGTTTCGACGGCGACGCGGGTCCTGAAAGTAGCTATCCGGCCCGACAGGGAGCAGGCGAAACCAGGCGAGACCGTCCACTACGACATCAAGGTGACGGACTCGACGGGAAAGGGCGTGAAGGCCGAAGTCTCCGTGGCGGTCATCGACAAAGCACTGCTGGCGCTTGAGGACGAACGGGGACCGGATGGGTTGAAGGCGTTCTGGTTCCAACGCGGGTTGGCGGTCTCCACCGCCTCATCGATGTCCGTCTCCGTGAACCGGTCAAACGACGTGATTGCTGAGCCGCCCCGGCAGGGAAAGGGTGGCGGCGGGCTGGACGATGACCGGCTGCGGCAGGATTTCCGCAACACCGCTTACTGGGCGGCGCAACTCGTGACGATTGACGACGGGACCGCGAGCGTCGATGTGAAGATGCCCGACAACCTGACTACCTGGCGTATGCAAGTTCGCGCGGTGAGCGGCGATACGATGGTTGGAGAAGGCACGAACGAGTTGATTTCGACGCAGCCGCTGCTGCTGCGCCCAGCGCTTCCGCGGTTTCTCCGCGTGGGCGATTCAGCACAGATCCGGATGCTTGTCCGCAACGCCACCGCAAAGGAGTCGGAGGTGAAGGTCACCCTCAAGGCCGAGGGAATCACGATGAGTGGCGACGAGGCGAGGAGTGCGAAGGTGCCTGCCGGCCAATCGGTGGTGCTCAGTTGGCCGGCGAAGGTAGAGGCGGAAGGGACGGCGAAATTCACCTTCACGGCGACGGGTAGCGGCGGGTTGAAGGATGCAGTGACGCAGGAATTGCCCGTCTTGATGGATGTCACACCGGAAACCACGGCGACGGGTGGCATTGTCACGGAGCAGAGTGGGCTGGAAGCGGTCTACTTGCCGCCGTTCGCGATCCTGAAGCACGGTTCGCTGACGGTGTCCGTGCAGTCGGCGCTGGCGGGTTCGATGGCGGCCGAACTCTCGTGGCTCGCGCCACAGCAGTACGAGGGCACGGAGCGAGTCGCGAGCAGGCTGATGGCGACGATTGGCGTGCGGCGGGCGGAGAAGAGCGCCCTCGGCAAGTCAACGCAGTACGAGGGCCGAATCTCGACGGACGCGGCCGGCCTTGTTGGCCGCCAGCGCCCGGACGGTGGCTGGGCATGGTGTGATGAGCCCGCTTGCAACTCCGACCCGAACGTCACGGGCTGGGCTCTTTTGGCGCTTGGCGAAGTGCGACGGGACGGGACCAGCGTTGACGCAGGTGTCGTCTCCCGGGCGAGCGAGTACGTGCGCGGGCAGATCAACCGCGTGAGTGACGTCGCATCGCCAGCGGATCCGAACCAGAAAGCGTTTCTCCTTGCCGCACTTTCAGCCGCGGGCGGCGGAGACTCCGCGCTCACGCCGGCCCGAGCCGTGTTCGAACAGTACCGGTCGAAGCTGACCAACTGGGGCCGGGCATATCTTGTCCTGGCGATGGTGGATGCGGGTATCGCGAAGGATGACACGCAGGTGCGCGCGCTGCTGAACGACATTGCCGCCGCCACCATCCCAAGTTCGAACGGGAACCACTGGGAGGACGACTACGTCCGCGGCTCGTTCATGACGCACACGGCGACTACGGCGCTGGTGGCGCGGGCACTTGTGGCGGTGCAGCCCGAACAGCCACTGTTGGCTCAGACCGTGCGCTGGCTTGTGGTCGCGCGCGGGGCAGAGCAGTGGCGGACGAACGTTGACCGGGCCACGGGGGTACTCGCCATGACGAGCTACGCAGTCCAGACCGGCGAGCTTGGCGGCGATTACAGCTTCAAGGTTTCGCTGGACGACAAGGAGTTGATGGCCGGACTGGTGAAGCCAGGCGTCGCCACGGTGAGCGATTCGAAGACTGTGGCACTGAGCGGGATTCGCGCGGGTGAGGCGGCGCTGGTGGAGTTCGCGAAGGAGATAGGGAAGCCGGGGCGGCTCTACTACACGATGAATCTGCGCTACGTGACGCCGGCGAAGGAGGTGGAGGCGTTGAACCGCGGCTTTGCGGTTTCCCACGAGTACACGTCCCTGACGAACCCATCGCAACCGGTGAGTCGCGTGAAGCTGGGCGACACGGTGCGCGTGACGGTGACGGTGTTGACGCCAGCTGACCGGAACTACGTTGTCGTTGAGGATATGCTCCCGGCAGGACTGGAGCCGGTAGATACGCGGCTGAAAGTGGTGGACCCGAAGCTGAAGGTGCAGCTGGAGGCCGACCGTGCGGCGGCGGCGAAGAAACGGGCCGGCGAAAAGGAAGGCTACTTCGCGCCCTGGTTTTCCTGGTATTACAGCCCGTGGCAGCACGTTGACGTACGAGACGATCGCACCGTCCTGTTTGCCGAAAGGCTTGGCAAAGGCGTGTACGAGTACATCTACTACGCCCGAGCGACGACGCCGGGAGACTTCTTCGTGGCGCCAACACACGCCGAGGAAACGTACTTCCCAGAGACATTTGGACGGGGGGATAGCGGGCGGCTTGTGGTTGAAGAGTGAGTGCGAAGCGTATGGAGATGACGTGGATTGCCATTCGCGGCGAGCGCGGGACGATTCGGGTCAGCGTGGGTAGAGGAGGCCGGCGAGCGTCTGGAGCGCTTTGAGCACTCCCGGGCCTGGTGCGCGAAGGAATGCGTTGGTGTCCAGTTCGAACACACGGC
>JBDTVB010000363.1:0-3213 GCA_040007415.1 Anaerolineaceae bacterium | reverse complement strand
AGCCGCGGTCGTGATCTGCGGCGCCGTTTTCTTCTTTTCTCGATTGGCGCGTGGGGCAGCTGCCGAAGGTACGCCGGAGCGGCTGCGGGCCACGATCATCATGGTCGCCGTCAGCATCGTGTTTGCCCTCTGGGTGGGGCTGACTACCCTTGCTGCATCTCTTAAGACGGTTGAGGCGGGCCACGTGATCGTTGTCTACCAGTTTGGCGAAATTGTCGGCCAGAAGAGTGAGGGACTACAGTTCATCCTCCCCTGGCAGACGACAAAGACGCAGAGCGTGCAGGTGCAAAGGTTCAAGTTCGAAAACGTTTCGGGCTTCTCGCAAGAAACGCAGGACGTGTTCATTTCGGCGACGATTAACTATTCGGTCTCCCCTAACGCCGTCCAGAACCTGTACCGAACGGTCGGCGAAAATTGGTTCGATCGATTGATCGAACCGCGCCTGGTTAACTTCCTCAAGGAAGAGACAGTGAAGTACCCGGGCGTCGAGATCGCTCCGAACCGCGAGAAGATTCGTCAGACGGTGCGTGACAAGCTGACGGCAGAACTGGCGCCGTTCTCGATCACCGTCAACGACCTTCTGCTGGACAACATCGACTTCAGCTCGGAATTCAAGAAGTCGATCGAAGGCAAGCAGATCGCGACGCAGGACGCACTGCGGGCGCAGGAGAAGGTCAAGCAGAGCCAGTTCGAGGCGCAGCAGCAGGTGGAGACGGCGAAGGGTGACGCTGAATCAACGAAGGTGCGCGCGGAGGGCCAGGCTGCGGCAAACAAGGCGCTCGCCGCATCGCTCACTCCGGAAGTGATTCAGTTCCAGGCGATCCAGAAGTTGGGCGACAAGATCCAGATTGCGCTGATCCCCAGCGGGCAGGGCGTCATCATCGACCCGACGACGCTGCTCGGTGGGGTGAAGCCGTAAACGAAGGACTGTGGACTCAGGCCGCAGGCCTGAGTCTTCTCGCAGCGCGTTGCTCTAGAACGGTTTGAAGACGGCGAGCCAGGCCAGCAGTGGAACGCTGAGCACCAGCACGGTGCCGAAGACGATCGGCACCCGGTCATCGAGGATGCTTTTTAGTTCGGGCGTCTGCTGGCCCTTCTTGGTGGCAATCAGCGACGCCAGCCGTGCCCGGCGCAGCCCGAATCCGAGCAGCGGCAGACAAACGAAGTAGACGAACACGTAGGTCAGCGTGAGCGCAAGCAGCCAGCCGTCGCGCACGAAGTTGTAGTTGCTTGAGACTGCCCAGAAGAAGCCGGTGACGCCGGTCGCCATCGCGCCCGGCAGGAGAATCCGCGTTTCGTTGTCGGCCGCTTCGACGAGGCAGTACATCTGGTACTTGATGTCCTTGGTGGCCCACGCCTTGAGGATCAGGGGGTAGGTGGCCCCGAGGCCGGCGCCAAGCCAGACCAGACTGAGCACATGGATGATTCGCCACCAGTCCAACGCATCCCCCGGGCCGCGATCTGCGGCAGGTTCAGCCTAGCGCCACGAGAGCTAGGGGCGAGCGCGACGAACGCACTGTCGGCGATCAGAGAAAAGGTCGGAGCTAACTGCTCAGTGACTATGTCCGTTTACGGGAGATGGAGTGAGGTTGAACAAACAAGACGAACGCACTCGCCCCTTTGCCCGTCGCTCCGTACGCTACCGCCGTGCCACCTCGTATTCTCATCCTTTGCCGTGGTCATCTTGGCAGCCACGTTTCGAGCCCGGGCATCCGGGCGACCGCGCAGGCGCAGGTGCTGGCCACCCAGATCCCCGGCGCCCAGGTGACGCTTGCGGGCCCAAACCCGGACGTGCCAACGCCGGA
The DNA here is from genome assembly GCA_040007415.1 of Anaerolineaceae bacterium. Lineage (GTDB taxonomy): Bacteria > Chloroflexota > Dehalococcoidia > Tepidiformales > Tepidiformaceae > PNKC01. The sequence goes on along the minus strand of JBDTVB010000363.1, from coordinate 1,408 downwards.
AGGCGCTCCGTACACGATCGTCCGCTGGACGGGCCGCAACGTGCTGGGGCTGGTTAAAGACCACGACATCATCATCTCAAGCGGCTTGCCCCCCCAGGTGGCCGCGTTCTTCCCGAACAAGAAGTTCGTGGTGGACCTCTTCACCCAGTACGCGATGGAATGGATGGAGGTTGGGCGGCAGCAGTATTCTGGAAGAAAGCAGCACGCTTGGGTGCAGCGCACGCGCGCCATTCTCGCCATGCAGCTGACGCTGGCAGACCTCGTCATCGTCAACAACGAACGGCAGCGAGACAGCTACCTGGGGATGATGATCTCGCTGGGCCTGATCTCACCTGCCGTGTACGACGCCGACCCAACCCTGCGCCGCTACATCGACGTTGCCCCGCACGGGATTCGGCCCGAACTCCCGGAAGCGCACCGGCCGGTCTTGCGCGGCGCCCACCCCGGGTTCGCCGAGAACGACAAGATAATCGTCTGGAACGGGGGCATTATTCAGTGGTACGACCCGGCAACGCTGCTCGAAGCGCTCCGGCTGCTCAACCGCGAGGACATCAAGCTTCTCTTTCTTGGCGCGGCCTATCCGGGGCTGACGGAACTCGGTAAGGGCATACGGTTCCAGGACGCCAAGGCGATTGCGGCGACGAACGGCCAGCTCGGGAAGACTGTCTTTTTCGAAGAAGGCTGGGTGAGCCACGAGACCGCGAAACGGTACGTGCAGGAGGCCGATATCAGCGTCTGCTCCTACTTCGATAACCTCGAAACGCGGTACAGCCACCGCACGCGGTTCGTCGACCTTATCTGGGCCGAACTACCGTTCATCTGCACGCACGGCGACGTGTTGGCCGAGGAAGTGGCCAACCGCGGCTGGGGACTGGTTGTCCCCCAGGAGGACGCGCCGGCGCTCGCACGGGCCATCGAAAGACTGGTGGATGATCGCGAATTCCATGCACAGTGCAAGGCGAATCTTGCTGCTGCCCGTCCGGAACTCCAGTGGGAAGAGACCATGCGGCCGCTCATCGATTTCTGTCGCGAGCCGCGGCCAGTAGCGCCGAAGTGGGAGCGCATTCCCGGCCTCTTGCAGCGCGTCGCAGTCTACGTTGGGCGGCGGGCGGCGTTCCAGTACACGGCGCCGCGGGAGTAGCGGCGCAGTATGATGATCAGGTGACGCAGACACGCGGGACGGTGACTCGGGATCAGTACCCTCAAATGACGTACGAGGAGTATCTGAACGCGCCCGAAATCCCCGAGCACACGGAGTGGGTGAATGGCCGGGTTGTCCCGATGATGTCCGTTTCTAAGAAGCACGCACAGCTCACGAGCTATCTGATAACGCTATTCACGATGTACACCGAAAGCCGGGAACTCGGCGCGGTGTTTGCTGACCCGTTCAATATGAAGCTGGGGGGAA
>JBDTVB010000362.1:0-3220 GCA_040007415.1 Anaerolineaceae bacterium | reverse complement strand
CCGGCATCGCAACAGGCAACCTTACTGTAGCCATCTCGGGAGATGCGCAACGAATGTTGCTCATCACGGGAACCATCGCAAGGCAATGCGCCGTGCTGCAGCAGGAAGCAGCGCGCGGTTCCATCCTGGTCTCTGGGACCACGGCCCGGATGCTGCCAGCCGGGAACGTTGCGCGGCAGGGAGACGTTTTCAGGCTCCGCACGATGCACGTCGACGCCGGGCAAGTACCTGATCCGCCCGCACCTTCGGCGGATTCTCCCTGGATGGCCAGCTTCGTCGCGCCGTACATCCAGGACCGCATTTCGGAAGAGATGCCCGGCGAGTACCGGCCGACCTGGTGGGCGTTTGTGCGCGTGCCGGGCTGTCACGACGATTTCGCCATCGTTGAAGGCGAGCAGCGATCGCTCAAGCTGACTGACGTCGCTACTGCTGTGGTCGCCGCTGCCAGGGAGTTCGGGCTCTGTCTCATTGGCTCCGATTTCGATCCAGTCGGCGTGCGATTCATGCTCAGCGCTGGATCACCCCACGCTGCGCCAGATCCGGGTGAGCGATTGGTGTGCGCGGCGCTGCGCCTTCAAGAGGCTGTAGGGCCTGGCCGCCTGCAAATAGCGATAGCGGATGGGCGAGTCTATGCGGGGGAAGTAGGCACAGCATCGCGCCGCATCTATTCGGTTGTTGGAGGACCGATCAACCTGGCGGCGCGGTTGCTCGGGCTCGCCAAGCCCGGAGACACGGTTGCCGCAGGCGCGACGGTCGAAGCGATGAGAGAACGCCCGGCCACCAGGGCGCTCGCGCCCGCTCGATTGAAAGGAATGAGGGAACGTCAACGCGCGTACGTGGTGCTGAGTTTTGAGGAGCGGGCCAGACCGGATTCAAACGACGGCTTCCCGTTCGTGGGGCGTGAAAGCCAACTGCGCACGATGCAGTCTTCGCTCGCAGAGCGCGGTTCGACGCTGACGGAACTCCGCGGCGTTTCAGGCATCGGGAAGTCGAGGCTGATGGCCGAGTTCTGCCGTCTGGCCAGCATTCGAGCGCACAAGACTGAGTGCCTTCCTTATGAACATAGCACCGCCTACGCCTGCTTCAGGCGGCTGTGTCGACGGGTCCTCGACATCCCCGCATCAGCCGACTCGGCGACAGCCGGCGTGCTACTCAAGCGCGCGCTGGAGGGCGAACACGATCTGTTACCCTGGCTGCCGTTTCTTGCCCGGGTGGTCGATGCCGATGTCCAGGACACGCCAGAATCAGACGCCGTAGTTTCTTCTTTTCGGGTACAGAAGCTGCATGAAGCGGTCCTCCTTTTCTTCGACGCCAGATTCCCTGGGGCAGCCCTGTTCTGCTTCGAAGACCTCCAATGGGTGGATGAAGCCTCAGCCGAGCTTCTTCAGTTTCTGCTCGAGCACTCGGAGGGGAGGTCGTGGAAGTTCTACTTGACGCGACGGCTGGACCCCGCGGGTTGGCGAGTTAGCGAGGAACGCCTCGGAATCCCAGTGAGCACGATTCTACTCTCGCCCCTTGCGCCAACGGAAGCGGCGACCCTTGCTGGCTTCGCCGCCGAAGAGCGGCCCCTCCCCACCGACACCTTGCACGCCATCGCCGAGCATTCGGGCGGAAACCCACTTTACGTTCTTGAGCTTGTTGAGGCCGCGCAGCACACTGGCGCCTTGCCCCGGAACCTGCCGATCGACATCGAAAACATCGCCTCAGGCGCGATCGACCAGCTGGCATCGAATGACCGCCAACTGCTCCGCGACGCGTCAGTTTTCGGGCAGCGGTTCAGGATCGAAGCGCTGCATTCGGTGCTAACCGTGCTTGACCCTCAGCGGACTGCCAATGTGCTCGCGTGGACACCCCCACAGGACTGCGCACGGGCGGTAGCTCCGGGTGAGTTTGAGTTCCGGCATGTCATCCTGCGCGACGCCGCGTACAACGGCCTCTCCAGGCGCCGCCGCAAGGCACTACACCGCGCGATCGGTGAAGCGCTCGAATCGCAGCTGGCTGGCGCCTCGGACGTCCTTGACGCATTGGTCCTTCATTTCAGTGAGGCTGGCGACAGCGACCGCACCTGGCGTTACGCGCGCAGGGCCGCGGACAACGCGCTGGACAAGGATGCCCCGGCCGAAGCCGCGAAACACCTCCAGGTGGCGCTGGAAGCGGCGGTGCAGGCGAAGAACGTGGCAGAAGGCGAAGTCCTCGCCACGCTAGAGAAGTTGGCCGACGCACAGGTCCGCGCTGGCAGGTTTCCGGCCGCCTCTTCCGCACTCTTGCAGGCCACGGCCCTCACGCAAAGCGACACTACCACGAAGGCGAGACTCCTTCGCAAGCTGGGCGAAACCCACGAACGCCGCGCTCAGTGGGACGCAGCGATCGGCGTCTATGAGTCGGCAATTTCGATGCTGCCAAAGGCAAGTAGGCAGCGGGCCGTCCTTGAGCAACGGGCAGAGATCTGTATCGCTTACGCCGGGGTTCGCCTCCGGCAGGGCGACCAGCAGGACTGCGTAGTCTGGTCTAAGAAGGCAATGACCCTCGCCGCCGCCGCCCACTCGCTACCGGTCAAGGCACACGCCTACTGTCTGTTGCACGCCGCACTCACACACCTGTCCCCTCGTGAAGCGGAACGCTACCGCGGGCTTGCCCTGTCACTGGTGGAACAGCTGCCGGACCCCGTCCTGGCGGCTCGGATCTTCAATAACGTCGGCTACGAGTTGCACTACGTGAAAGGCCTCTGGGACGAAGGTCTCGCGTACTACCGGCGAAGCCTCGAGATCCGCACCCGAATTGGCGACACCATCGGGCGGGCGATGGTGAGTAACAACATCGCCGAGATCCTTTTGGACCAGGGCCTCTACGCCGAAGCCGAGGCCATGTTCCGCGAGTCGCTATGGGCTTCTCGAGCCGCTGGCTACCCGCTCGGCGTCGCGCTGATGCGGCGGAACCTCGGAGTGTTGAAGCTCAGGCAACTCAAGCTAGGAGAGGCACTGCCGATGCTGACGAGTGCCCTCACCGAACTTGGCAATCTTCATGCGGATGAACGCAACATCCTCGTAACCAGGGCGCGGCTGGCGGAATACCATATCGCATCTGGCGACTGGTCTTCGGCCAGGGCTGAGACTGACTCGGTCCGGACCTCGCTCCGGCGGGACAACAGGTACCCAGGTGCAGAGGCGGACCTTCTGCGGCTTGAAGGTTTGGCCGCATTGCAGCAGGGTAATCCGTTCCT
>JBDTVB010000361.1:0-3222 GCA_040007415.1 Anaerolineaceae bacterium | reverse complement strand
CCGACGATGCCCGTGTGCAGCCGGTTCAGCCGTCGGATCTCTGCCCGAGCCACGGACCCAGACCCGTAGACGATGGTCAGGTAGCTCCGAAGGGTGCCCGCGAGTCGTCGCCATGGGTCCGCCCGGAAGTCGGAGTGCTCATCGACCCCGGCCGCCACCGCCGGGTGTGCGATCTGGAGCAGCAGTGCCCGCGGCCCGGCACCCAGCAGCAGCATCGCCTCGCGGTCGAGCGCCCACGCTTCGGAATCGGGGCCGTACATCCCTTCGGTCATCAGTCGCTTGCCTTGCCGGATCCCAGTCAAGGAGAGAGATTCAGAGGTAGCCATCCGGCACCGGTCCGACTACTTCCATGCCGTGACCAGTCGCGATCTCGTCGAGCCGGGCTGGATCAGGGTCGCCCACAGAGATCGCGGCGCTCAGTTCGTCGAAGTAGCCGACCATCGCGGCCGGGGTATACAGATTGAGCTTGCGACTTGGCACGTTCCCGACGCGGAAGCCGTGGCGGGTCCCGGCCGGGATGTAGATGAACGAACCGGTCGGGCAGACGAAGTCGCGGTCCTCCACGAAGATCAGGTATTCGCCGTCGAGGACGTAGAACGCCTCGGCGGCGTCGTGGTGGATGTGCATCGGTGGACCGAAGCCGGCCGGCTCGGCAGCCTCCAGCAGCGTGAACGCGGCGCCGGTGTCCTCCGCGGAGGCCTTCATCACCATCGCGAAGTTGCCCAGATCGATGGAGCGACCCTCGCCCGGTCCGAGCACGAAAGCAGAACTCTCAGCCTGCGGCATGCCTACTCCCCGTTGCGTGCTCAGTGACCCCGTTGCGAGTCGTCATGACGTCCACTTCGATCATCGACCCGACGCGTTCGATCGACCGACGGTCAGCCGACCGTTCGCGAACTCGATGAACGCCGCACGAGTCTGCGCCGTCGGGAAGGCGTCCGCCGGGATGTAGCCCAGCATCGCCCGATCGCGAACGAAGATCGTCGTCACGTCGTTCGAGCGGATCGCCGTGACGGCGACCCAGGGCACGACCGATGTGCCGACCTCGTTGGTGAACCGAACGCCCTCGTCGTCGATCGTGACGAGGGTGGGCTTGCCGAGGAAGCTGCGGAACCGCCACGAGATGAGCCAGCGCTGGACCGGATGCCAACGGGTCGAGGCGAGGGCGACCAGCGCCAGGACGACGAGCACGATCCCGAGCCATTGCCCGGACGCTACGAACGCGAGCCCGACGACGATCGCCACCGCATCCACGATGACATCGATCCGAGTCCAGCCGCTGTTGACAAGCGCGCGCGCATCGCTGGAGGCCGTGGCTGTCGTCACGAAGCGGATGACTTGTCGCGGGGACTCGGTCATCTGCACGCGACCCAAGGGACCGTTCCAGCCATGCGATGCAGCCTACAGGCACTGCCGGCGTGTCGCTTCGACCGCCCCGCTCCCCAGGACACCGGGGCCGCACCGGTACTCCTTGGGGGCGCACGGCCGCAACGTTGACCCCGATAGGACCATCGACGGCTGGCACCCGCGCCGCGGACGATCGACGCATCCGATCCTGCTGGCGTACGACGAGGTCCCCGACGATGCATCGAAGCGTGATCCGACGAGCCGCGGCGGCCGCCCTGATGCTGTGCGTGGCGGCGACGACAACGGCGTTCGCGGAATCGATCTCCACGGACGCCGACGCCGTCTCCGCCGGCGACCAGACCACCATCGACCTCGGTAGCGTGGCTCCCGGCCAGGACGTGGCGGTCGACGTCATGTTCCGTCTCGATTGCTCGGGCACAAGCCACGTTGATGCGGGGCAGAGTGTGCGCCTCTCGCCCGGCGTCAGGACGATCCCGCCCGGGGGTTCATACAGCGTCGGCAGCGTGACACTGACCCCGGGTGCCGGCTGGCCGGCCGACGGCGACGCGTGCCCGATCGGACTGCCTGGGGTGATCGGCATCCGTCACATGGTCGTGACCGCCCCGTATGCTCCGGGCGCTGACTTGCGCTACGTCTTCTCGTGGAACCGCTCGTTGGTGCCTCCGACAGCCGGCGACGCCGATGTCCTCGCAGGATCGAATCCGACGGTCACCTTCATCCTGGACGTCGCCGACAACACGCCACCGGTGCTGATCCTTCCGGGTGACTTCACCGTCGAAGGAGACACGACCGGTGGCGCCGTCGCCGCCTACGGGGCATCAGCCACCGATCCCGAGGATGCGACCGCACCGACCCCGGCGTGCAGCCCGGTCGTCGGCGCGGTGCTGCCGCTCGGGACGACCACCGTCTCCTGCTCGGCCACCGATTCTGGCGGGCTCACGACGACGGGTTCGTTCGACATCACGGTCGTCGACACGACGGCGCCGACCCTCGCGGGAATGCCGGCGGACCAGGAGCGCACGACCGGCGATCCGGGCGGCATCAGCCTGACCTACTCGTTGCCGACCGCGACCGACGTCGTCGACCCGGATCCGGCCATCGATTGCATGCCGGCCAGCGGGAGCCTGATCCCGGTGGGCGCGACCACGGTGACCTGCACGGCCACGGACGGCGCCGGCAACAGGTCGAGCGATTCGTTCTCGGTCGACGTCGCGTTCGTCCGTCCGGTCGCCTGGTCGGTGCGGTGGGGTGAGCCGGTCGCGACGGACGGTGGGGCATTCGTCGCCCAGCGTGGCCGCACCATCCCGGTCAAGGTCGAGATCTTCGCCGACGGCGTCGAGCAGGCAAGCGGCGATGTCCAGCTCGAGGTCGCGGCCTGCGGCGGGGCGGTGACGCTCCGGACCGAGCTGATCCGGGATGGTGGGCGCTGGAAAGGCCCTCTCGACACCGCCCGTCTCGGCAGCCCCGGCTGCTATGTCGCGACCGCCAGCCTCGACGGCAACGTGGTCGGCTTCTTCCGGCTCGACCTCCGCGGCGCGGCTGCCGCGGCGAACCGGCGCTAGCGGCCCTCGGGGCGTCGGCCGATCAGCCACCAGGCGGCCGGGAACAGGAGCGCGGCGGCGGTCAGCTTGAACGCATCCCAGGCGAGGAACGGGGTCAGACCGTAGGCGATCGTGTCGGCCCACGAGAAGCCGCCCGCGACTTTCAGCCACGGGAGGCCGATGGCGAAGATGACGATCTCGCCGAGGATCATCGCGCCGAACGAGCCGCCGATGTGGCGGTCCCAGCCAAGCTCGGCCAGCCGCCCGACAAGCGCGCCGGCGACGATGAAGCCGATGATGTAGCCGCCGGACG
>JBDTVB010000360.1:0-3223 GCA_040007415.1 Anaerolineaceae bacterium | reverse complement strand
CGTACCAATCACGCTTGCTACGATGCTCCCGTGAAGTTCCCCCGCGCACTCGCGGTGCTGCCCCTCCTCGCGCTCTCTGCGCTCCTGTTTTCTGCCTGCGTGAGCGTCGAAAACCCCCAGGGCTGGGGTGCGCCCGCGTTCACCGCTAATGCCGTCTACTACCAGGAATCAAAAGACCATATCTCCGGCGCCAGTCTCGCCTCCGATGGCTCCGCGACCCGCTCCTGGACCTTTCCCGATAAGAACAACGCCCAGGACAAGGATCTCAGCCTCAAGGCGATCTACGGCGCCCCCGTGGTCGAAGGCGAAGCGGTCTACTTTTCCACGTTCTCGGCTGGCGTGTTTGCACTCAATAAGGACACCGGCCGCCCGATCTGGCGCGTGAGCAGCGGTTTCTCGGGCGATATCGTTGGCGGAGTCTCCCTCGGCGGCGGCAAGGTCGCGTTCGGGACCACCGATGGCGACCTCCATCTACTCGATGCTAAGGACGGAAAGCTGGCCGCGGGCTGGCCAAGCGGCGGCGTTAACTTCGGTAAAGGCGTCTGGGCGGGACCAATCATCGCCGGCGACGTCGTGTACGTGGCGTCGATGGACGGCACGGTGGACGCGCTCAAGTTGGCCGATGGTTCACGCACCTGGCCCAAGCCGTTCAGCGCAAGCGGGGCCATCGCCGAGATTCGCGTGCTAGACGAGGCGCACCTCTTCGTGCCCAGCCTGAACAAGCATGTGTACATCCTCAATCGCGCCGATGGCAGCATCGCGCAGGACTTCCGCGCGAGCGACTGGGTGTGGGGCGGCGCGGCTTTCAAGGACAACGTCGCGTACTTTGGAGATTTCGCAGGGCACGTCTACGCGCTCGACATAACGACGGGCAAGGACAGATGGCCATCGATCAAGCTCGGAAACGACCGCGTGAAGGCGGCGCCGCAGATTGTGGGTGACGTGGTGGTCTTCGGCGATCGTCAGCCGACGATCCACTTCCTGCAGGCGAGCGACGGCTCCCGTCTCGGAATCCCGTTCCCCGTGGTGAAGGCAGGCACAATTCGCGCAGACGGGACAACCCTGCAAGATGGCAGCGTGGTCTTCCTCACAACGAACGGGCGGATGTTCAAGGCCGATCCAAAGACGCAGACGGTCGTTGAACTGAGCGTAGGCGGTGCGGGCAAATGATCGGGGACATTTTCACCCTCGCTCTGCTGAACCCGATGATCAACTTCCTGGTCATCCTCAACAACGTGCTCTTCGGGAGCTTCGGGCTGGCGATCATCGCGTTCACGATCATCATTCGCATGGTCACGTTCCCATTGACGTTGCGCCAACTGCACTCAACCCGTTCGATGCAGGGCATCCAGCCACGGATAGCGGAGATCAACAAGAAGTTCTCTGACCCGAAGCGCCGCCAGGAAGAGATCATGAAGGTCTACCGGGAGGCCGGGGTAAACCCGCTTGGCTGTCTCGGACCGATGATCCTCCAGTTCCCGGTGCTGATCGCGCTCTACAGCGCCGTCCGGCTGGCGCTGGCCACGTCCCCGGAGTCGCTCGAGCGGCTTTCCGGCCATCTCTATTCGTGGAGTTTCATTCAGCACGGGGTGCCGCTGCAGGAACATTTCATCGGAATGGACCTGCGGGCGAACGGCGGCTCCGGCATCGGAATCGTCATGGTTGTACTGGTGGGCCTTACCACCTGGGCGCAAACCAAGACGACGGTCACGGTGACGACTGACGACAAAGCCAGGGCGCAGCAACAGATGATGGCCTACATGATGCCGCTGATGTTCGCGTTCTTCGCCCTGAGTTTTCCGATCGGTGTCGCTGTCTATTGGGTTGTGAACTCGATTGTGGGCATCGCGTTCAACATTTTGACCTACGGATTCCCTCTCCTGAAGATCGAACCGGTCTTCAAGGCCCGCGTGCCCGCGCCACGCACGCCGGCCACCCCTTCCACGGCCGCGACGGGGCCCACCGCGGCTGCCGTGGATGTTCAAACTGCTCGTGAATTGAGGACTGCCAATGGACTCGGCCGAAGCAAGCGGCAAAACCGTAGAAGACGCCCTTAACAGGGCGCTCGCACAGATCGGGGCAACCCGGGACGATGTCAACAACGAACGCGTGAGCTTCGAGGTGCTCGATGAGGGCCGCAAGGGCGGCCTCTTTGGACGCGGAGGCAAGGATGCCACCGTGCGCGTCAATCGCGTGGCGGGCGCCTCTGCTCCCGCTGCACGCCCGCGTGAAGACCGTGGCCCTCGGCCAGAAGGCCAGCGCGACCGCGGTGGACGCGGACGTGGCGGCGATGGTGGCCGTTCCGAAGGCGGCGGAAGCCAGCGCGACGGCGGACGTGGCGGCGAGGCCCCTCGTGGTGACGCTGCACGTGGCGGTTCGCCTCGCGGTGCACGTGGGGGCGGCGCCGGTTCCGGTTCTCGTGGCGCCTCCCAGACGCGCACTGGTTTCGAACAACCCGTACCGAAGCTCACTGATGCCGATTTCACCCGTCCCAAGAACACCGACGACGGCGGCGCCGCGCCGAATGGCTCCGCTCCTGAGGCAACTGCCGACCGGGGCGCCCCACGTGGCGGCCGCGGCTCCCGCGGTGGACCGCGCACCGATGACGCCCCCAGGGCCGAACGCCCGCCGCGCGCGGATCGCCCGGAGCGCGGCGACCGCCCGGAGCGTGAAGATCGCCCAGAGCGCGGTGAGCGGCGCCATCGCGACGATGAACCTCGCGTTGACCCTGACATCAACGCGCCAGCAGTGGAGTTCGCGGCCGAAACGGTCGACGACATCCTGCGCATCCTCGATATCCCCTGCGAGCTTTCGATTCGCGAGCCGCTGACCGCTGGCGACGGCCTTGGCAGCACGCTTGCCGTGATCGATATCAAGGGCGAGGACCTCGGCCTGCTCATCGGTCGGCGCGGCGATACGCTCCTTTCGTTGCAGTACCTGGTAAACCTGATGGTGGGGCGAAAATTCCCCGGCCAGGGTGGCGTGACTATTGATGTGGAGCACTACCGGCACCGCAACGAAGAACGCATCATCTCGCTCGCCAAGCGGATGGCCGATCGTGTCCGGGAAACCGGCTCGCCGATTACGCTGGAGCCGATGTCCGCATCGGAGCGGCGGCTGGTGCACATGACCTTCGCAGACGACCCGGCACTGGAAACGAACAGCATTGGCGATGGCGACAACCGTAAGGTGGTCATCAGCGCCCGCAGATGAACCTGGGGAG
>JBDTVB010000359.1:0-3228 GCA_040007415.1 Anaerolineaceae bacterium | reverse complement strand
CAGTTGGCGTTCTCGCTGCCGGACGGAGTGACCGCCGTGGAAGCGCTGGAAGCAGAGCCCCTGAAGACGGATGAATCAACGTTTTCCGATACGGCCCCTGCGGGAGTGCAGTGCGCGCCCCTCCCCGGCTTCCTCGCGAAGGATGGGGCGAAGGCTCTCGAACGGGCGATCCGCGATCGGCTTGACGACCGGCTCGCGCTCAACCTCCTCTACGACGAGGCGACGAAGAATCTCTCGCGACCGGGAGAAGAGGCAGATGCCTTCGCCCTGCGTGTCCAGGCCGATGCCGGGGACGCGAAGAAGCGCCTTGGCCTCCAGAACCGTCTCGATCAGAAACTCCTGCAACTGAACTCAAAGCAGGCTGAGGTCAAGAGCCGCAAGTTCGAGAAGTGGACGGCGCTGTTCATGGCGATCCTCTCGAACCTCTCGTTGCTGACGGGCAAGAAGCGCACGGTCACCGGGGCGGGTGGCGTGCTCACTAAGAACCGGATGGAAAACACCTCCGAGGCGCGGGCGCAACAGCTTGATACGGAGATCAAGGCGCTTCAGGCGCAGTTGGAGACGCTTGGCACCGTCGATCCGGCACGGTTCGAACAGCGCCTGGTGAAACCCGCCAAGACAGACGTGGCGATCATTCGATACGACCTGCTGTGGGTGTATTGAGGCCTGTCTCCGGCAAACCGTGGAGGAAGTCGCCCACTGGGAGGCGAGGGGATGAAATCTGTACCTTTGCCGCCCGAGAGGCTACGATCGCCTCGTCGCGATCCAAACGAAAATGAGGTTGCGAAGAATGAAGGACATTGATGGCGAATATCGAAGAGATTGAAGGCATTGGCCCAGCGTTCGGGGCGAAGCTTGTAGCTGCCGATGTGAAGACCGTCGAAGCCCTGCTCAAGGCGGGCGGTTCAGCCGCCGGCCGCAAGGCCCTGGCTACTAAGTCTGGCATCGACGCCGGGAAGCTGCTCGAATGGGTGAACCGCGCCGACCTCATGCGCATCAAGGGCGTCGGGTCTGAGTTTTCGGACCTGCTCGAGGCTTCGGGCGTGGACACCGTCAAGGAGCTCGCAGCCCGCCGTCCGGACAACCTTTTCGCCAAGATGGTGGAGATAAACACCGCCAAGAAGCTTGTCCGCCGCACTCCCACGGAGGCGGAAGTCGAGAAGTGGGTCGCCGAGGCAAAGACGTTGCCGCAGGCCGTAACCCACTGACGGGAGCCGGCATGAAGGACGAACTGGTCGCTCTCCTCGGAGAGAAGGTCGGCCTGGATGAATCCAAGGCGTCAGACGTGGTTGATGCCATCCTGAACTTCATCAAGGAGAATCCCGAGAAGCTGACCGCGTTCCTCGGCGATGACCCGATGGCCACGGTCAGCGACACGATCGGGAAGCTGTTCGGCCGTTAGCACCTGTCGAGATTCTAGCCTGTAGGTTGACCCCGGCGCCTTCCGCCGGAACAGAGAGGGTCAGGCAACTCGCCTGACGCTCTTCGGCATTCGTTTGGGCCGAGCCCTACGGGATGATGAGTTCCTGACCGGGGTAGATCAGGTTCGGGTCGCTAATCTTGTCCCGGTTGTGGGCGAAGATCGTGTCCCAATACTTTGCATCGCCGTAGACCTTTTCGGAGATGGCGCTGAGCGAATCGCCAGCCTGGACAACGTAGGTCTGGGGCGCGGCGGGCGTTTCGACAGCGGCCTCAGCCGGTGCGGCCGCCGGCTCCTCCACGATTGGGGCAGGCGTGTCCACCCGCAGAGCCTCATCCGCAGCGGCCGCCGCCCTGATTGCGTCAGCACGTTCGGACGCTTCTTTCTGGGCGCGGGCGTCCTGGTCGAACTTCGCCATAACGTCGTCCAAAGAGCTTCCGGTTCCTTCGGTTTCGGGCATTTCTTTGCTCCTTCCAAGTGTGGGACGCGGATGGTATCACGCCTCCCGTGGACCAGTGCAATCGCTGTTTACGTGGCTCGGCCTAGAATCCGTTGGAGCCGTCGGTAAACCTGAGTGCATCCAAAAGCACGCCGCCCGCCGACATCTCCCAGTGCAGGTGGGCGCCCGTGGAGAGGCCGGTGTTGCCGGACATACCGATCACCTCGCCCGCCTCAACCATCTGGCCCTCGGCCACGTTGAAGGCGCTCATGTGCGCGTAGCCTGAGAACAGACCGCCGCCGTGATCGATGATCACCATGTTGCCGCGAACCTGGAGCTGTTTTACAAGGGCCACCCGGCCGCGGTTGGTGGCGTGCACCGGTGTCCCGACAGGTACGCCAATGTCCGTCCCACCGTGGTGGCCCGAGGGCTCCGATCCATTGATGGCGCGTTGTTCGCCGTAGCGGGCGGTGATCTGGCCATCCACGGGCAGCTGCCATAATCCAGACCAGAGCTTCTCCGGCGTGACTTTCGCGTAGACCGCCCGCAAGGTGGCCAGTTCGGCCGCGATCACTTTCGGGTCCAGCAGCGTTTCGGTCTGACTCTCGGTGAAATCCAACGAATCCACCGTCCATTGCGTCTTCAGCAGCGTAACGGTGTCGTTGAGCGTGCCTTTGGTGCCATTCGTCAGCGTGAAATCGACGCGGATCGGGTGTGGGCCGGGTGCATCGTCCGTGTCTGTGGGGACGAAGGCGTACATGCTCTGCGTTCCTTTCGTCAACGGCAGGGTGCGGCCAAGAAAGGTCACCGTGCCGGAGACCACCTGGCCGGTGACCGAGGCGAGCGTGGCGCCGGATTGGTAGACTTCGAGGGCGCTGAGCAACAGTTCGGGAGCCGGGATCGGCGTCCCTGAAGGAACTGCGGAGGCGGCTCCCGGACGCGTCCCAGCGGGCGTCACGAGGGTGACGATTGCTCCACCGTCGTCGTCATTTCCCCCGCCGCAGGCTGCTGCGGTGAGGATGGCGAGGCTGGCCAAGCCCCACATCACACCCCGGCCTACACGCATGCCCCAAGGGTGGGCGACGCCCCAACAAGGCGCAAAGCGAACGCCACGGGCTGATTGCCGGTCGTTTCACCGCTGGACGCGCGCGCACCGTAGAATCCGCCTACCTCTTCTGGAGAAAACTCGATGCGATTCGTCTTCTGGCCCGGACCGGGCAATTCATGGGCCGATACTCTGCGCCTTGCTACTCACGCCGAAGCGACCGGCTGGGACGGTGTCTACTACGCGGACCACTTCATGCCGAACGCCGCAGACACCTCCGGCCCAACCTCGGAGTGTTGGACGACGTTGGCGGCCCTCGCTGCC
>JBDTVB010000358.1:0-3238 GCA_040007415.1 Anaerolineaceae bacterium | reverse complement strand
CTCCCTCACGCGTGCTATCTTCGGGCTGTTCGCGGGACTGTCTTCGCGACGCCACTTTCCGATTCCACAACGCACCGGGAGCCCCGCCATCGTGTACACCGACCTCGCGATATTTTCGGGCCGGGCCCACCCTGAACTCGCCAACGCCATCTGCGGCCGCCTCGGCCGTCAGCTGGGCAAGGTGGACGTCTTCGAATTTTCGAACGAGAACATCTTCGTCCAGTACCAGGAGAACATCCGCATGCGCGATGTCTACCTGGTGCAGCCGTTCTGCACCCCGGTCAACACCTCCATCATGGAGCTGCTGATCATGATCGATGCGGCCAAGCGCGCCTCCGCCGGGCGGATCACGGCCGTCATCCCTTATTACGCCTACGGCCGCAGCGATAAGAAGGACCAGCCGCGCGTGCCGATTAGCGCCCGCCTGATCGCCAACATGCTCGAAACTGCGGGCGCGGACCGCATCCTCACCACCAACCTCCACGCCGGCCAGATCCAGGGTTTCTTCAACATCCCCCTCGACGAACTGAACGCCCTCTACCCCGTGAGCGCTCACCTCAAGCAGGAACGGCTTGAAAATTACACCGTCGTCGCGACGGACGTCGGTGATGAGAAGCGCGCCCGCGATATGGCCGTCCGCCTCGGCATGCCGCTCGCGATTATCGACAAGCGCCGCATCGGCAACACCGGCCGCACCGAGGCGATGCACGTCATCGGCGAGGTCGAAGGCAAAGGCTGCCTGATCCTCGATGACGAGATCGATACCGGCGGCACGATCGTCGCCGCCGTCAACGCCCTGCGAGCGAACGGAGCGGGCGAGGTGATTGTCGCTGGCTACCATGCGATCCTCAGCGGCCCGGCGATTGAGCGTCTGCGCGGCGCCGAAGTGCGCGAGATCATCGTCACGGACACCGTCCCCGTGGCCGAAGAGAAGCGGCTGCCGAACATGACGGTCATCCCCATGGCGGCCCAGTTTGGCGACGCGATCGGGCGCATCCATAGCGGCCAAAGCGTCGGCGCGCTCTTCCAGTAACGCCGCGAGCCCTTGTGACCCGCCATTCCGTATAGTCCGGGAATCACCTGAGACGGGGACACTTCATGTATCGAACCGATGACTACGAAGGCCAGATCGCCGAAACGATCTCCGTGGCCGGCCACAACGGCAACCTTATCCACGCCTACTTCGCCCGCCCAACGGGGCCCGGCCCGTTTCCGGGCGTGGTCCTCATCCACCACATGCCCGGCTGGGACGATTGGTATAAGGAGGCGACGCGCAAGTTCGCGCACAACGGCTACGCGGCCATCGCCCCGGACCTCTACTGCCGCGAGGCGCATGGTTCGCCGGAAGACGTGATGGCCAAGATCCGTGCGAACGGCGGCGTGCCGGATGACCAGGTGGTGGGCGACGCCGCCGGCGCTGGTGACTTCTTGCGGGCGCTGCCGATTTCGAACGGCAAGGTGGGAGTCTTCGGCACCTGCTCCGGCGGGCGCCACGCCTATCTCGCCGCCTGCCGCAGTTCGAGCTTCGATGCGGTGGCCGACCTCTGGGGCGGCGGCCTGGTGATGCAGGAAACCGACCTCACCGAGAAGCGCCCCGTCTCGCCGCTGGACTACACGAAGGACCTCGCCATCCCGCTGCTCGGGATCTTCGGTGAAGACGATCGCGCGCCCACGCCGGCGCAGGTGGCGGTGCACGAAGAGAAGCTGAAGGAGCTGGGGAAGGATTACGAGTTCCACAACTACCCGGGCGCCGCCCACGGCTTCTTTTACCACGACCGTCCCCAGGCCTACCGCGCCGAGCAGGCGGTTGATGGCTGGAAGAAGGTCTTCGCGTTCTTCGAACGGACGCTGGCGGGAGGGGCCTAACCGTGTGCACGAACATCGTTGAACGCGCCGAAGTACCGGCAGGCAGTGGCCGCGGCCGCGAGGGCTGGTTCTCCCTCGCCCAGGCCTACGTCAGCTACGATCATCCGTCCCATATCGATCTTGAGCACGCTGTGAACCTGGACTTCGTGAACGAAGCGGCGGGCATCGATGCGCGGGTCGCGGTCGAGCTCTCGATCGCGTCAGCCCGCAACCTTGCAGCGGCGATCCTCGCGGCAGTCGAGCGGGCTGAAGCGTACGAGAGCGCCTGAGCGCCGCGGTCAGGAGGACCTGATGAACGAGCAACATCGCATCTGCTGTGGCGGGCCGGAGTGGGCGGCGCTCGTGCGCGATAGCGTGGTGCCGTGGGTGACGAAAGGCGTGGATTTCGGCGAACACCTGATCGAAATCGGCCCCGGCTATGGCGCGACGACGGACGTCCTGCGGACGATGGTGCCGCGGATGACCTCCGTCGAGATCGATGACGCCCTGGCCTCAGCGCTCGATACGCGCTTCGCCGGCGCGAACGTCACCATCCTGCACGCGGACGCCACGAAGCTGGCGTTCCCGGACGGCGTGTTTAGCGCGGGCATCTGCATGACCATGCTCCACCACGTGCCAACGCCCGAATTGCAGGACGAGATCCTCGCCGCGATGGCGCGCGTGGTTGCACCGGGCGGAATCATCATGGGCAGCGACAACCTCGATAGCCCGCTCTTCCGCGAGAGCCACGTTGATGACACGTGCGTGCCGGTTGACCCGGCCGGACTGCAGCAGCGACTGGAGCGAATCGGCCTGCAGGACGTGGAAGTCGAGACCAACCCGTTCGCCTTCCGTTTTCGGGCGCGCGTCGCGGGCGCGTAGGCGCAGAGTTCAGGCCTCGAGTACGGCCAGTTCGAGCAGTGCCACCGCCTCCTTGTAGCTCGCCTCGGGCGAAATGCGCACCGGCGCACCGATGGTGACGCGAGCGCGCCCGCGGGGGATGAGCATCCAGCGTCCTTCGAACGTCCCGCGGCGCAACAGGTCCACGCGCATTGGCAGCACCTGCTTCCCGGACCGCACAGCGAGCCAGCCGATGCCGCTCTTAAAGGGGAGCTGCTCGCCTGTTTCGCTGCGTTCGCCTTCGGGGAAGATGAGGACGTTCCAGCCGTCGTTGAGCTGGCTGTTGACGTACTCCAGGCTCTCACGGATACCGCTGCCATCCCTATCGAAGGGGAATGCGTTGCCGAAGAGACGGCCGGTGAACGCGCGCGGGCGGTTTCCGAAGATGTCATCGGCAGCGGCAGCTACCGCGGTTTTCAGGCGAAATCGCCGGGGGAGGGCGCGCAGGATCATGCTCCAATCGAGGTGGATGGTGTGGTTGCTGATCACCAGG
>JBDTVB010000357.1:0-3239 GCA_040007415.1 Anaerolineaceae bacterium | reverse complement strand
CAAGCGCGACACGCTTGCCGTTGTCATCGAGGCGGCCAGGGCCGACGGCGACGACTTCGCCCTGCTGGGGCTTTTCCTTCGCGGTGTCCGGGATCACGAGGCCGCTGGCGGTCACTTCATCCTGCTTGAGGGGGGTGATGACGATGCGGTCCGCGAGCGGAACCAGCTTCGTCTTCAGGGCGGTCTTGGATGCGGCCTTCGGTGCGGCCTTTGCGGTTGCCATGTGTGGGAAATCCTCCTGGGAACATTCAGGTGTGTATCTGAGCAATGAAATATTAGCACTCTCCTGCCATGAGTGCTAGTCAAGCCCGCACTTCCCCCTTTTGCGTGCAGCCACCCTCGCTGCGACCATCGTCCCGTGCCCGGTCCGTCGCCCATACAAATCGTCCCGTACGACAAGGCTCTCCACGGTGATGGCCCCTGGCGCGTCGTCAGCGCCGTCTTCGAGGAGTACGGCTTCCCCTTCGCCGAGAGTGAATACGATGCCGACCTGCTCGACCCCGGATCGCACTACGACGGTGCCCGGGGCTGGTTCGCCGTGGCTGAAAACGGTGACGGCCAGGTCGTCGGCTGCGTCGGCGTCACCGATGAAGGGGACGGCCTGTTCGAGCTGCACCGCCTCTACGTGCTCGCCGAGGCGCGTCGCAGCGGTACCGGCCGCCGGCTGGTGAACTGGGTATTCCAGACAGCGCTCGCTCACGGCTGCACGCGAATGGAACTGTTCAGCGACGTGCACTTCGAAGACGCGCACCGGCTCTACATCCGCCAGGGCTTTCGCAACGACCGCTTTCGCTATGCCCCGGACCCATGGCAGAGCCGGGAATGGGGCTTCTCGCGGGAATTTGCAGAGCCGGCCTTTCAGCCGCCAAGCCACTGAGGTTTCGAGGCGCACTCGGTGGCCCATGCACAGCCAGGACATCGCACGTATTGCGTACGGCTGGAACAGAGCCTCCTCCCTGATGAGGCCCGGTTGGCATGGCAATGTGGGCCCCATCGGCCCTTCGCCGGCCCGTCTTCGTCGTTGAGACTGTTGGAAAATACTGCAAGCGGAGGGACCCGTGGCCAATATCACCCGCTGGAACCCGATCGAGGACATGCTGAACGCATGGCCGGCCAGCTTCTTCAACCGCGACCTCTTTGGCTGGCGCAAGGGCGATGGACCAGCTGAGTTGGCCTGGAGCCCGCACTGTGACGTCACCGAAGCTGACGGGACGCTGCTGGTTCAAGCGGAGCTCCCCGGCGTCGACCAGGAGGACATCGAAGTGAACGTCGAGGGCGGCATGCTGACGATCAGTGGCGAGAAGCGGTGCGAGACGAAGGAAGAGGAGAAAGGACACACCTACAGCGAGCGGTTCTTCGGCTCGTTTCAGCGGTCAATCAGCATTCCGCAAGGTGTGGACCAGTCGAAAATTGAGGCGAAGCTCAAGCACGGCGTCCTGGAAGTTCGCGTCCCGCTGCCAGCGTCGGCGAAGAGCGAGGCCACAAAGGTTGAGATTAAGGCGGTATAGCGATGAGAGAATTGAGACCTCTCCAGCCCGAACAGAAGACCGTCGTCGACGACACAAACCACAATCTCGTTCATGCCCTGAGCGTGCGGTTAGACGCCCGCTGGCACGACAGCTCGTACGGATCTGAGACGAAGTGCGTAGGCTGCCAGCGAGTCTTCGAACGCCTGCGCGAAATCGACCGGGAGGCGGCCCAGCTGTTGAATACCGAGCTTGCGGCACACGTGCGCTCGAATCGCTTCCCGCTCGACATCTCGGACTAATTCGGGGCCACCACCCTCCCGGTCAAGGGGCTGGGTCGGCGGATCTTGTCCCGGCCACCCAATAACGCGTATAGATGGGGTTTGGCAGCGGCATTGCGACGGCCGACTGGTCGGAGAAGGAGAATTTGTCTGACTTGATAGTGGTCCCTCTTGATGGTTCGAAGAACGCCGAGAACGCGCTGCCATGGGCAGCCACCCTGGCGCGCCTCTACAACGCCACTGTGGAGTTCGTCCACGTCATTGACGACGATGGCGTCGAGGATCCACGCGATCTTTCCGCCGCCACGGCCACATTCGCAAGTCACGCTTCGGAACTTGCCAACAAGTGGGGGTTACCGGCCCACGATTCACGCGTCCTCCAGGGACACCCGGCACGCACGATCGTGGACGTTGCAGCCGGAGCGCGCTTCATCGTGATCGCCAGCCACGGACATGGTGGCTTTCGCGCGGCATTCGTCGGCTCGGTCGCCGATAAGGTGATCAGAAACGCCACCGTCCCGGCTCTTCTTGTCCCGGCCATCGGAGCACCTGTCGCCCCGGACGGGCGCACGGTGCTCGTCGCGCTTGATGGCTCGGAGGCCGCCGAGAGCGGTCTTGAGTTAGCGCGCGACCTTGCCCGGAGGTTGAAGTCCACCGTCACCCTCCTCCGCGCGTGGACATTTCTTGTCCAGGCAACGGGCACCTTCGATTCGTACTACCCGTCTCAGGAAGTCTTTGAAGCCGTCGAGCTTGCCGCGAAGGAGTACATCGCCGCGAAAGCGTTGCCAGGAGAGGCGGCCGTTGTCGTGATGGGCCCCGCGGTAGCAGCTGTCGGCGATGTTGCCGCCAGGCTGGACCCAGAACTCGTCGTTGTCACAACGTCGGGCAAGGGCTTTGCCGCACGGATCGCACTCGGAAGCACCACCGAACGTCTCGCGCACTCACTCCACCGGCCGCTCCTGATTGTCCCCGTCGCCGGTCGAGGCCGATGACCCCAGGTCAGTAGCGCCAGCGGCCCACCAGACCTGTGCCCTTATCGAGGAGTTCCACAGCCTCACCGGATGCGAAGTGAATCTGCGCGCCCGTCTCATTTGCCCCACGTACCAGTAACTCGGGGGCAGGCAGCCGGTCGTATGGGGGTGCCGAGCAGTTTGTGCACGGCTCTGGACCTTCGGCAACGGTGCCGCACTGGTTACAGAGGTAAACGTGGAGAGCTGCCGCTGGATTCAGCCAGACTTCGTGTAGCCTGCCCTCGCGGGCGGCGGCCGCTGCGGTCTGCCAATCCTGCACCGGCGCGCTTCCCTCCAGTGCCCTTGCGATGGCCCGGGCCTGGACGTGTCCTCGTGCGGCTTCCGCTGCCGCCTGCACCGCCAACGCGAGTTCCCGTGGCCCCATCGCCGGGTTCCATTCGAGATCAGCGATCACCGCATCGGCCGGGAGGTGGTCCCGGAATTCGCGCCGAAGCTCCTGGTCGCCGCTGAGCACGATCGCG
>JBDTVB010000356.1:0-3242 GCA_040007415.1 Anaerolineaceae bacterium | reverse complement strand
CTTGATCGCGATCGACGAAGTCGTGTACTTTCAAAGCAACGACAAGTACACCAGCGTTTTTTTGTAGGACGAAGAATGCCTGATCCGCACGCCGCTGTCCAAGCTGCGCGAACAGCTCGACGAAGCGCGCTTCTGGCAGATCCACCGCAGCGTGATCGTCGCGGCCCGGCACGTGGCCGGTGACGGCTAGCTGAGCAGCCGTCGTCCCTCACGTCGCCTCGAACGAAAGGCCCACTTTCTCGGACGAGCCTCGAACTGTTGGCACGCGACATCGCTTGGGCTACCCTTTCGAACAAGTTACGAAAGGGGCCGGTGAGTATGCGAGCAACGTTAGTCACGGCTCTGCCGCCGGGCGCTTGTTTTAAGGTGAGCGATTGAGTCGCCCGCCGAAGCGCCGCAACTGGAACGTGCCTCCGCGAGTTGGATGGCTTCGCCGAATGTCGGTCCTCGCCGCGCTTTCAACCCTCCTTGGCCTTGCGGCAGCGTCGGCCGCGATGGTTGTCATCCACATTCCGATCCCACGCCAGGCCGAGGCTTCCCAGCAGTACGCGGGGCCGTGGGACTTTGCCTCCGATTCCCTTTCGCAACTGAACGGCATCGCCATCCAGGCGTGTGCCGCGGAACGCGGGGCGACCACTGCGGGCGCCGAGTCCGCAGTGTGGGTGGTGCAACAGACCACGCTTGAGCGGCGCTACACCGCGCTGGCAGGAGACTACGATCGCCGCGTGCGCGACGTGGTTGCGAGTGGTGAGCGGCGTCCCTGGGAGATCCCGGCAGGCGCCCCGCCACTACCCACCGCCAAGGCGCGTGTCTGTCTCAAGCCCGGTGAGCTTCCTGCGCCTGCAGTCGTGCGACCGGAAGACTTCGTACATGCCAGCAGCATTCTCTCAGAGGCGGAACTCGACATCGCCGGACTGGCGGCCGGCTGGCCCCAGGGGCCCGGCTGGTGGGACGACATGAAGCGCATCGTCTACTGCGAAAGCGGTCGAAACATCTTCTCGCACAACCGGAGCGACCCGAACGGCGGCAGCTACGGCCTTGCCCAGATGAATGGCCGCCAGCATTTCGATAAATCTGGGGAAGACTTCGAGCTACGCTTCGACCCGATCGTCAACCTGCGTACGGCCCTCTGGCTGCGCACCGTTCGTGGCCACTTCGGCGGTGGCGGCGGCTGGAGTTGCGCCGATAAGCTTGGGATTCGCTGATCTGTGCAGTCCCCGTTGGGCCGCGCGACTCCCAATTTCCCCTACGGTTCCAGCGGGTGAAAGACCAACCCTGTGCCCAGTTTGGGGTGGAAGAACGTCGACTTTTGTGGCATCCGTTCGCCCTGGTCCGCGAGTAGCATTACCGATTCGATGCCGATGGGGTTGAGCATGAATGCGGCTCCCTCAGCATGCCCGGCCACAAACGCGAGCACCTCGGTGGTGTCGTGCGAGTACTCGATGACCCCCGCGCGGAGGTCTTCGTCGGTGACATCCCAGAGGGGTTCGAGGATGCCGTAGCGGACCACGTTCGGCTGGATCGCGGCCCACTCTTCGCTGCGGCCCTCAGGGATGTGCGCTGCATATGCTGAAGGGTTCTTCAACTGCAGCAGGTGGACACTCCCTGTCTCCAGTCCCAGCGCAAGGATGCTCCCGGCGTCCGCTGAGAGGGCCGAATCAAGCTCGCCAGCCTGCGCGCTCGCTTCGCCTACCAGTTTGATCCGCGTGATGGTGAAGGTGTCTTCGAGCCGCTCCTGCCAATTGGCTGGAACCCGCCTGGCGATCATCCGGTGGATCGGTCGAATCACCAATCCGGGATCGCTGGCGGCAACTATCGCTGTCATCGCAAATCGCGCCGGGTGGTCGCGAGGCAGAGCCTGAGTCTCGGCAAGCCGGTCCCGGTAGGTAACTGCCGTTTCGTAGCGGTGGTGACCATCGGCGATGTAGAAGCTCTCGCTCAGGAGCGGCGCCAACGAGCGCATCTCGTAGCGCCCGGCTTCGATCACCCAGAGGCGATGCTGGTCGCCTTCGATACTGCTGCCTTCAACGTCCGGGGCCTTGCTATTGATCATCAGTTCGAGGAACTGCGAGAGTTGGCCGGCGCGGTCACGCGCGATCATGAACACCGGGCTGAACTGCGTCTTCGTTGCCTCCAGCAGCTTCAGCCGGTCCGCTTTCGGTCCGGACATCGTGAACTCGTGTGGCTTCACCGCGCCCTCTTCCCACGGCTGGGCTTCAACTTCGGCAAGCAGCGCACGGCGCGTGAATCGCTCTCCTGCCTCTTCGAACTGCTGTTCGTAGACGTAGAGCATCGGCACCTCATCCCGGGCGATGGCGCCCTCCGCCTCCCACTCGTGCAGCAAGGCGGCGACCGTCGCGTAACGTTCGTCACCGCCTTCCGCCAGCTCCAACCGCACGGCGTTGCGCGGGTTTCGCCGCTCAAGCGCTTGCTGCTGGCTTGGCGAGATCACGTCATAAGGGGGGGCAAGCAGTTCACTGATCGGTCCGGCGACGGAGGTGTAGCGCAGGCCGCGAAAGGGCAGGATTTGGGGCACGTGGTCTCCTCCGGCTGGGCTGTTTGTTCGAGCGCCCGCGCGAATCTAGAATCGAAAGACCGGATGCGCTCGTACTGTGTCTTTTGCAACATTGTAGCTGGGCGTGAGCCGGGCAACGTCATTTACGAAGATGACGATATCGTCGTGCTCCAAAACATCCTGCGCTGGGTGCCAGTCATGCTCCTCGCTATGACGAAGCGGCATTCCACCCAATCGGAACTTTGGGACGACATCGGCAAGGTTGGCAAGATCGCCGCCGAAATCGGAAAACAGCACTGCCCCAACGGCTTTCGCCTGCTTTCGAATTTCGGCTACGACGCGATGCAGAGCCAGGAACACGGCCACCTGCACATCCTCGGCGGCACGTTCCTCGGCCACTACGTGGGCTGACTGCCAGCCAGGGCAACTTGCTGTACTTCGAAGAGTTGGGCGATCCCGGCCTTCGCCAGGTCCATGAGCGCGTCCATGCCAAAACGGCTGAATGGCTTCCCCTCGGCCGTTCCCTGTACTTCCACGAACGCGTCTTCGCCAGTCATCACTACGTTGAAATCGACTTCCGCGGTCGAGTCCTCTTCGTAGCAGAGATCGAGCATTGGGACGCCTTTGACGATGCCCACCGAGACGGCGGCCACAGGCGACTGGATCGCGGCCGCGGACACGGTCCCAGCTTTCACGAGCTTACCAACGGCGATCTGGAGCGCCACAT
>JBDTVB010000355.1:0-3249 GCA_040007415.1 Anaerolineaceae bacterium | reverse complement strand
CGCGCTCTCCGCCCTGGGGGATAGCACGATCCCAGATCCGCCCCAGTCCGTGAAGGATCGGCTCCAGAAAGTTGCCGAGAAGAACAAGGATTGCACCGACTCTGGATTCGACTTCGGGAATTAGGTTCCGCACTGGCGGATTCCGCAGTTCACTCTAGAACGAGGGGAGAGGGGCCGCGCGTGATGCGTGGCCCCTCTCGCATTGCGTACTCCGCCCTTACCTCTGCGCGCCATTGGCATTGCCAGAGCCCCAGCAATCACCCAGCATTCGCGGAACGAGACCGAAAGGCTGGCCGTGACCCACTCCCACTCATGGTTCCGTGGACTTCCGCTCATTGGGGCGTTATCGGCCGTTGCCGTCTGTAGCGTCGCCCTGGCGCGCGCAGCGGACGCGCCGCCTGAAACCACTCCCCAGCGTGTGGTTGAGGTTGTCCGTTACGCAACGCATGGCCAGTACACGGTGGAGAAACGCTTCTGGATAGACCTCTCTCGCGCGCCAGACGCCGAGGCGGTCGCTGACGGCGCGATCGGTCTCGTACCGGGCGTCGCAACCGTCAACGCCCAATACAAGATCGGCAAGCACAAATGGGTGGGCGGCTCGCTGCCCCTGGCGGTCGCTTACAACCCTGCGGGAAGCGGATCGAACCCTCCCGCCGGCGAAACAATTCAGGCTGCTATCTCTCAGTGGAATGCGGTGACGCCCTCCACGTTTTCGTTCACGTACGCCGGTGCCACTTCGCGTGGAACAGGCGCCTGCAGCGACACCATCGAGTCCGACGGTTTCAACACCATTCAATACTCGACAGCACTGGCCTTCGGAGTTCTCGGCACCACCTGCACCCTGTTCAAGGGAGACAATTCACCGATTCTCGAATTCGACATGGAACTTGATGCCGGAACGACCTGGTCGGTTGCCGCGTCCACCCCTCGCGGGAGCTACGACCTCGCGTCAACAATCCTGCATGAACTCGGGCATGCCGCTGGCGTTTCACACCCTTGCGAAATCTCGGACGGCTGCACCGCCGCCGAAAAGCTCTCGGTCATGTTCCCGTACCTCAACGGCGGCGACCAGCGTCGAACTCTGACCGACGACGACAGGGCCGCCATCCGCGCCCTCTACCAGGGCGGCCCCACACCCACACCGAACCCCACGCCGGTGGCGATCCCGCCGTTCAGCCGCGAATTCTCGTCGGTAGTGGTCAGCCTCGCCCGCGACTGACGCTGCATGTTGGTCTCGGTTAGTGGCTGTGGCCACCTGGGCCGTGCGAATGCCCGTGGCCACCGAAATCGTGCGAGTGGCCACCGCCTGCGATGTCGTCCGGCATGCCGGACATGTTGCCGCTGTCGTCGTCGCCGCCATCGTTGTCCCATGGGGCCGGTCCGTCACCCACGGACGCATCGGCGCGACCAACGACGGCCCATCCGCCGAACGCCTTACGTGCCTGCTTCCCACACTTCGCGCAGGGGACAATCTGGAGGACATCGGACATGGGCATCCGCTTTTCAGTGCGCGCGCCACACGCTGAACAGACATATTCGTAGAGAGCCATCGATAGATCGTGTCGGCTGACGCCGCGAGGGTCAAACTGGCTGAGGGCTCGTCTGCGGTACGGTTCAGGCCGGGCGAAGCTGGTAGATCGCCCGGTGCGCAATACGCATCACGGGACGGGTCCCATTCGCGACGATCAGCACGTCAAGATCCACGAAATGATGTCCCTTGCGCTCGAACAGGTCCGTCACGATCGCGGCGCTGCGCAGGTGGTCACCCGGGTGCGCAGCAGAAAAGTGCTGAACCTCGCTGGAGACGTGAACCCAGGGGCCAAGCACCACATTCGCGGTGAGCGCGGTGTTCCCCCAGCGCACGAGATAACCAGGCGCGGCAATGCCATCTTCCCCGCGATAGAGAGGCAGGCTATCCGCGACCTCTGCGAGATAGTCGGCGTACGCGCCTTCGAGTTCGAAGTCCCACTCCAAAGTGCCCAACACGGTACCAACCGGGAGCGACTGAGCGCCTGCTTCAGGGCGGTCAGTGGGAAGAGGCGCGAGCGGAACCGCCCCCGGTTCGGGAGTGACGACCGTGCCCAGTAACAACGATGCGCTACCGGATCCACAAAGCTCGCCGTCCTGATTCGTCGCCCGTAAGTCGAAGATGATTGCTTCGTCCGTCACTGTGGTGACCGTCGCGGTCACGCGACACTCGTCACCTTCGTAGAACGGTTTGAGGAAACGCGCGCTCATGGTGCCGTGCTCCACCCAGGGCAAACCGAGATGTTCCGCGAATGGCCGCGTCATATACGCATACACAGTCACCCCGGGCACCAACCCGCCGCGGAACCCGTAGGCTTTGGCCACAGAATCTTCGTGGATCTTGTTGTCGGACTCCGTCGAAGCGTTGTGTGCCCGAACCGTGTACGCGGGCAGGGTTTGGCCGACCGCGTAGGGGCTCTGGTTCAGCGTCGCCATTTCAGTCGCCAAGCCGATCGGTTTCAAACGGAGCCGCATGGCGAACCACCTTGCGGAACGGGTCGAACATCGAATCGAATCGACGCACGTTGGGTGAGCGGTGAATCCCCTGGTGCTCGCAGGCCGACCCAACGGAGCAACTGGCGCAGCAGTAGGGCCGGTTAGCCATCAGGTGTGGCGGTGTCGAGAAATCGGCGAAGCAGCGAATGCAGCGCGAAACGGATACGGCCAATGGGGTCTCCAGAGGGAATCTTGAGTACACCCATTGTGGCGCGGCGTGGCGTGGCAGGGAAGTGCGCTCATGCCGCATGCTGTGGGCATGGTACATATCAATCGAGTCTACACGCGGGCTGGCGACGACGGCTCCACTGCGCTCGGCGGGGGCCAGCGAGTCCGCAAAGACAGCCTCCGCATCGATGCCTACGGAACCGTTGACGAGCTTAACTCCGTCGTCGGAGTGGTGGTTGCGTCCGGCCTGCACGAATCTATGAAGCCTCCCTTCTTCATCATCCAACAGGTCCTCTTCAACGTGGGCTCCGACCTTTGCATCCTCGAAGAAGACAAGCTCCGGTTCAAAGTGCCAGGCATCGAACAGCGCCACGTTGACCAGCTTGAGGGCTGGATCGACGGCTGGAATGAGGACCTTGAGCCGCTGAAGAGTTTCATTCTGCCCGGCGGCGATATAGCCGCTGCCCAGCTCCATGTCGCCCGCACCGTCTGCAGGCGCGCTGAGCGGCTGACCATTGCGCTTTCACGCGAGGAGCCGGTGGGTGCATTCGTCGTGCC
>JBDTVB010000354.1:0-3254 GCA_040007415.1 Anaerolineaceae bacterium | reverse complement strand
CGTGGTGTTGCTCCCTGGCGCTGCCAGTCACGAGGATTTCGTCGTGAATGGCGTCCAACTGTTCCGCCAGTGCGTTCACGCGGGGCAAGATCCCGTCAACGATGCGGTCAGCCAGTTCGTAGAGCGCGCCATCCGGGCCGGGACGCACGCCGATCCCGCTTTGCAGGGCGGCGATTAGGGCGGCGGAGGCCGGTTGCTCGCCGTTTGGCCCCGGCAGTTTGATCGGTCGGTCCTGGTAGGTGATCAGGAAGTTCTTGCTAAGGAAGACGTCAACTTCGTCCGTTTCGCGACCGCCAGGAGTCTCCACGACGGCGTGGAGGACGAGGAACAGATAGTCGCCGAAGTCATCGATCTTCGGGGCATGAGCGAGCAGGGAGCGGCAGTCTTCAACGGCGAGGTGGTGAAGGTGGAAGCGCTCGGCAAGCTGATCGAGGCCCGGATCCTCGCTGCCAGTGATATCGAACCATGCGAAATCGGCTCCCTCTGCCTCGCCTTCGTGCCAGACGCCACCGCGGAAAGACCAGGTCTGCATTGGCGCAGTATAAGGACTCGCGGCGTTGGCGAGGCGCACTCTAGCGCCACGGGGAGGGCGACCGTCTGAAGGGAGTGCAGCCGAGTCCCACTGCCAGTTCTAGCTCCCGCCGCCCTCAGCGGGAGAACTTGGCGCGCAACCTGGTTTCAACGAGCGGCGGGACGATGCCCTTGAGATCTCCGCCGAGGCTGGCGACCTCCTTGATTAGAGAGGAGCTGACGAAGAAGTAGTCGCTGGCCATGATGAAGACGGTTTCAATGCCCGGGCCAAGGTGGCGGTTCATGCTGGCCATCTGCAGTTCCGATTCGAAGTCGCCAACGGCGCGGAGGCCGCGAAGGATGACGCTGACGCCCTTGCTACGCGCGTACTCAACGAGGAGACCGTGGTCAAAGCGATCAACTTCGACGCGCGAGTCGCCTCCCATGGCGTCGAGGATCATTTCGGAGCGCTCTTCGACGGTGAAGAGAGAGCTCTTGTTGGGGTTGGTGAGGACGGCCACGATGATCCGTTCGAAGGCGACGAGCCCCGCGCGGATGACGGCAACATGGCCGTTGGTAATAGGATCGAAGCTGCCGGCGTAGACCGCGTCAGACAATGGGCACTCCAGGTTGGGATTGGCCGCCTGCAAGGAACCATACAGTGGCCCGCGCGAACCGTCCGAACGAAGGGGCAGAGACCTAGAATCGAATCCGGGGCACAGTCTGCTGTAGGCTCCCTTCGGATTCACTCCAAGGAATCGGCGAGACGAGAGAGCATGGGAGAGGCAGCATGAGCAGCACCACGGAAACCGACGCACTAACAGGGCGAAAGTTCTATCTGGACGACCCGGATGACCTTCAGCCGAGCGAGAAGGTCGTCTTCCTCTTGAACCTGCACGGGGGCGGCTCTGTCGGAGCGTGGCAGCGGCTCTACTTTCCGGCGTTCGATTACAAGGAGAAGTACCGGCTGGTGGTGGCGACGCCCTCCGCGGCAACGAAGGAGCCGATGAGGCGTTGGGTTGACGAGGCCGACGATGAGCATCTGCGGAACGTTGTCGACTTTGTCTTCGAGAAATACGGAAGGAAGAACATCAGCTCGTTCTGGCTGGTGGGTCACTCCCAGGGTGGGATGACATCCAATCGTTTGCTGCGCAGCGACTTCTTCAAGGATCGGGTGGACGGGTGGCTAAGCCTCTCCGGCGGCCGCATCGGTGGGATCGAACTTCCTCCATCGTTCTTCGCCAATCGTGGGCCGCTTCCGCCGCTCCCACAGGGCAGTGACGCTCCGCGGCCGGGGAAGGCTGTCGCGCCGGAAAGCGACATCTCGTTCATCTTCGCCAGCGGCGAACTCGAGATGGTTTCGCTACCAGAAACCTCGCCATGGGCGGAGAAGTACGGGGCTGGGCCCCGCGAGCGGCTGGACGACGTGGTGGATGACCAGCCGGGGAAGACCTGGGACACGACGCGCGAAGGCAAGTCGACTCCGGCCTGGGGACTCTCGCCGCGGCCGGGTACGTCGAACGTCTACGTCTACCCCAACGCCCGCGACGGTCGACTGATCGCCGACGTGGTGCGGCTCGACAAGGGCCACACGGAAGGGCTTGAACCGAACGTCACCGAGGCGTTGATCAAGATGATGGTGGCCGCGCCAGGCGGAAAGGCGCGGGGCGCAAGCGAGAGCTGAACCCTAACCGATTTGCATGGTGCCCACCGAATCGTTGTGGGCTGCGGTCGAACTCGTCCCTCTGGACGCGGCCCTGGTACGGGGCGCGTCCGCGCAGCAGCGTTAGCAGGTCCCGGCGGCGCGGCCCGCGTGGCCCGCGAAGTCGGTGGCAATGATCTCGTACGTTGCGAGCCCACCGGCGAGAGACCAGGCAGTACTCCAGGTGCCGCCGGCCGGGTTGCCAGAGACCCGGCTCATCTCCGTGTGGCCGCTCGTACCGGCGGGCAGAACGTAGTTCACCACCACTGAACTGACGCCCAGATCGTCGGTGACAAAGGCATCGAAGGTTATCGCGGGCCCGGTGCATTGGGCAGCGATGACGTCGACCGTGGGCGAACCGCCGC
Source organism: Anaerolineaceae bacterium (assembly GCA_040007415.1). GTDB lineage: Bacteria > Chloroflexota > Dehalococcoidia > Tepidiformales > Tepidiformaceae > PNKC01. Next base: position 677 of record JBDTVB010000354.1, on the reverse strand, counting down.
CGCGGAAAGTGGTCACCGGCAGGGTGAAGGAGCTGCCACCGGGTCCCGAGATCGTGAGGGCGCCAGTGAAGGTGCCTTCGCCGGCAGGGACTTTCGATGCATCCACCGCGACGTTGACCTGCGCCCCGCCGCCACCGAACGGACCAACGTTTCCGTTCGAGGGCGAAACGCTGAGCCACGGGGTGTTGCCTTGGACCGAGAAGGGCGCGTCGGCGCAGAACGAGCCGTTCAAGAGTAAGAAGAAAGAAGTCCCTCCGGGTACCACGGTGAGGGAAGGTGTGTTCGGAGACAGGCTTGGGAGGCAGGCTACAACGGTGGGCGTAGGCGGCGGGGTGGATGTAGGCTGCGCCGTCGCGGCAGGCGTGGCAGTCGGAGTCTTCGTGGGCGAAGCGGTTGGTGTGCCCTGGCCGGCGGTTGGGCTGGGTGTCGGGGTTGGGCCGCCGATGAGCGCCTCGGAGGTAGTGCGCGAGGACGGTGTGGAGGTGCCAGTTGGCGTAGGGGTCTTGATGCCGGTCGGCGTGCCGGGCGATGGCGCGTTGGCCGGAGCGCCGGCTCCGAAAGGAGTGGGCGACTGGCCGCCGTCGGCCACGCCCGGTTCATCGGCCTGAATTGTGCCGAGCGAACCATCGGAGCGAGTGAGCGCGATCGGGCTGGCGGGAACCAGGAGAAGGAGTGCC